>CAZBTT010000208.1:0-8163 GCA_964494295.1 uncultured Acidobacteriota bacterium | reverse complement strand
TCCCTTCAAAACCTCAGCTACTCCCGCCGCGAACTCCGCTTCTCCTTCACCGAAGGGGGCGAGAGGCTCAATTTCGCGGGCCGTCTCGACGGCGACGTCATCGCGGGCGACGTGACGAGAGCGTCGGGGGCTCGTGTCGGCAAGCTGAACCTCCAGCTCTCGCGTTAACCTCTCCTCCTCTTTCCTGGGAGGACACACCTTGAAACGCGTGCGCAGCGGACTCGAAGAACTTCTCGCCCGACCCTCGCGGATCAAAGGCTCGCGGGTAGGCCTGATCGCGAACCCCACCGCGGTGACGCCGGATCTCACTCACGCGGCGCTCCATCTCAAGGGCCTCAAGAGCACGAAGCTCGTGGCGCTTTTCGGGCCCGAGCATGGTGTTTTCGCCAACGCGCAGGATCTCGAGGAAGTGGGGGACCTCAAGGACCCGAAGACCGGCCTGCGTGTCTGGAGCCTCTATGGCGAGACGCGCATTCCGACCGCGAAGATGCTGGCCGGAATCGACACGCTGATCTTCGATGTGCAGGATGTAGGGTCGCGTTACTACACGTTCATCTACACGATGCTTCACGCGATGCAGGCCTGCGCCGCGCACGGTGTGCGCCTCATCGTTCTGGACCGCCCAAACCCCATCGGCGGCATATGCGTTCAGGGGAATGTCCTCGATCCGGGATACCTGTCGTTTGTAGGCATGCACCCTCTCGCGGTGCGTCACGGCATGACCGTGGGCGAATTGGCGCTGATGTTCGCGACGGAGCTCTCGCTCTCGCTCGATCTCGAAGTGGTTCCGATGAAGGGTTATCGCCGCGCGATGGACTTCGAGGACACCGGGCTCCCCTGGGTCCTGCCTTCGCCCAACATGCCGACCGTGGACACCGCCTGCCTCTATCCCGGCGGCTGCCTCATCGAAGGCACCAACCTCTCCGAGGGCCGCGGAACCACCCGTCCCTTCCATCTCGTGGGCGCGCCCTGGCTCGACCCATGGAAACTCGCGTCCGACCTCGACAAGGCGGATCTCGGTGGCCTCGCCTTCCGTCCGTGTTACTTCACGCCCACGTTCCACAAACACGCGGGCGCGGTGTGCGGCGGGGTTGAGGTCCACATCACCGACCGGCGAAAGATCGACGCCTTCCACGCCTATCTTGTCCTGATCGAGAAGGCGCGGGCCCAGGACCGGAAGAAGTTCGCGTGGCGCGATCCTCCCTACGAATACGAGTTCATCAAGCTGCCGATCGACATTCTGTGCGGCACCTCGGAGATTCGTACCGCCATCGAAGCCGGCCGGCCGATGCGGAAGTTCAAGGCCCAGTTCGAGTCCGAGGCGCGCGCGTTCGAAGTCGTCCGCAAGCCGTTCCTGATGTACGCGTAGCCCAAGAGCTCTATTGATCCTCCGCCTGACACGCCTCCGCGGGAGGGGTCGGCTTCGGCATCGTGGTCACGAACACCGCGGCCAGGATCAGGAGGCCGCCGATGACAGTCTGAGTCGAGATCGACTCGGCGAAAAAGAGCCGGCCGAAGATGACGGCCACGAGCGGGTTCACATACGCGTAGGTGCCGACAACATGCGACGGCAAGGTGTGGCGCGTGAAGGAGAACGCCGTGAAGCCGATGATCGAGCCGAAGACGGCAAGGAAAAGGACACCGCCCCAGGCACTCATCGGCGCCCGCAGAACCCGGCCCCAGTCCTCGCGGAAGACGATGGATTGTGCGAGCAGGAAAAGCCCGCCCGCGGTCATCTCGAGACCCGAGGCCATGACCAAGGGGAGGCGCTCCTTGATCGCTTTCGCCTTGATGTAGCCGATGGTCCAGCAGATGGATGCTGCCTGCACCGCGATCAGCGCTCCCACCGGCGTCGCCGTTCCGGAGAAAGAGACATCGCCCTTCGCGGAGGCGATGAAGAAGACGCCGAGGAGACCGACGAGCACGCCCGAGACCACGGGGAGACGCAGGGACGCGCCCCGGCTGAGGAGGGCCTCGGCGAGGGTCAGCCACAGGGGGAAGGTGGCGACGAGGAGGGCAGTGATTCCGCTTGGAATGTAGCGCTGGGCCGACATGATGAGGCCGTTGCCGATCCCCATCAGGAGGATGCCCACGATCGCCGCTTTCAGCCACTGCTCGCGCGTGGGCGTCCGCCAGTTTCCACGGAGCCGCGTGAAGGCGAGGAGGACGCCGCCCGCGATCACGAAACGCATGGCTGCCGCGATGTAGGGCGGCATGTGCTCGACCACAAGCCGGATGCCCACGTAGGTCGATCCCCAGACGATGTAGACGACGCCCAGGGCGAGGTAGGCGAGCTTTTCTCTCGAGACAGACGCGGTGTGGTTCAAGGCCGGCCGGACAGTTTATTCCACCGCGCGTGGGGGACGCCTTAAACTCCACCGTTCGCACGAGCGGCGAAGCGTCCGCTCGGGGTCATTTCAGGAGGTCGTGGGTCTATCTTGGCAAGGTCAAAACAGAACGTTCGCGGGCAGTCGCGGCAGCCCTCTCTTTTCGACGCGAACGCGGGTGAGTCGGAGACGGTCGTAGTTTCTTCGAAGGCGCCCGTCGCGCCCGAGGTCGCGGCAGTCATCGCTGAAGGAGCTGAGGGGGACGAAGCCGCCGAGGTTGAGGCCGCCCCTGAGCCCGTCCGCAAGGTCCCGGCGCGCCGCGCCACCGCGGAAAGCCTCGCCGAGAAGCAGCGCGAGATCTCGGTCTCCGAGTTCTTCGTCAAGAACCGCCACCTGCTTGGTTTCGACAACAAGCAGAAGGCGCTTCTCACCGCGGTTCGCGAGTGCGTCGACAACTCGCTCGACGCCTGCGAGGAGGCGGGCATCCTGCCCGAACTGCGCATCGAGATCCGCGAACTCTCGGAAGAGCGTTTCCGGATCGCGGTCGAGGACAACGGCCCGGGAATCGTGAAAGCGCAGATCCCGAAGATCTTCGGCAAGCTTCTCTACGGTTCGAAGTTCCACCGCCTCAAGCAGCAGCGCGGTCAGCAGGGCATCGGCGTTTCGGCCGCCGGCATGTATGGCCAGCTCACCACGGGCAAGCCTGTGACCATTGTGTCGCGGACGTCGCCCCAGGCGATTCCCCATCTCTTCGAAATCACCGTCGACACCCGGAAGAATCAGCCTCTGGTGCTGAAGGAAGAGAAGACGGAATGGGAGAAGGCGCACGGCACCCGGGTCGAGATCGAGATGGAGGCGAGCTACAAGAAGGGCCGCCGCAGCGTCGACGACTACGTCGAGCAGACCGCGCTCTCGAACCCCCACTGCCGCGTCCTCTACTCCCCTCCCGGGCAGGAGACGATCACCTACGAACGCGCGGTCCACGAGCTTCCCGAGGAAGCGAAGGAAATCAAGCCTCATCCTTACGGCGTCGAACTGGGCCGGCTGATGCGGATGTTCCAGGACTCGCAGGATCGGCACATCGCTACCGCGCTCAAGAACGACTTCTCGCGCCTGACCCCGAAGGTGGTCGAGGACATCCTGAAGATCGCCGGAGTCTCGCCGAAGGCGCGTCCGCGTGACCTCGACACCCCGGCCATCGAACGCGTGCACAAGGCGTTCGGCAAGGTGAAGATCATGGCGCCGGCGACCAACTGCCTGTCGCCGGTTGGAGAGGCCGCGCTTCTGAAGGGTTTGCGCGCGCGCTTCAAAGCCGACTACTACGACGCGGTCACGCGTCCTCCCGCGGTGTATCGCGGAAATCCGTTCCAGGTCGAAGTGGCGCTCGCCCACGGAGGCGACCTGCCCGTTGACGAGCTGATCGAGGTCTTCCGCTTCGCGAACCGCGTGCCCCTCCAGTACCAGGCCTCGGCCTGCGCGGTGACCAAGTCGGTCCTGAGCGTCGACTGGCGGAGTTACGGGATGCAGATGTCGAAGGGGGCGTTGCCAACGGGACCGATGGTGCTGATGCTTCACATCGCCTCGGTGTGGGTGCCCTTCACGTCGGAGTCGAAGGAAGCGATCGCGCACTATCCCGAGATCGTGAAGGAACTGCGTCTCGCCCTGATGGAAGTCGGCCGGCGTCTTGGCCTGCACATCCGCCGCGGAAAGCGCGAAATGGCCGAGGCCAAGAAGCGCGGTTACATCGACAAGTTCATCCCGCACATCGGCATCGCGCTCACGGAGATACTCGACCTCAAGCCCAAGGAGACCGACAAGGTCGTCGCGAACCTCAAGACGGTCCTCGAACGCAGCCGCGAAAACATGGTCTGACGCGGATCGCCTACAGCTCGATCCGATACCTGAGACCCGGAGTCCCTCCCAGTTCCAGCGGTTTCACGAACTCCTCCACCAGCACGCCGCCGCAGGCCAGGACAACGCGCTGCGACGGAATGTTGTCCGGATCCGTCGTGATCTCGACGTAGCGCAGGCCTTCGGCTTTCGCCTCGGGGAGGAGAAGTCGCAGGGCGGTCGTCGCGTAGCCGAGGCGTCTCTTCCAGGGCACGACCGAGTAGCCGATGTGGCCCAGGCACGTCGGAGGCAGCGCTTCTGTGCCCCTCCTCCACCGAAAACCGATCGAGCCGCAGAACTGACTGTCCCACATCCAGCGCTGGTAACCGGGGAGGCGGGGGACCGTGGAACCGTCCGCCAGCGTAATGGGCCCTCCCTTCGCCTCGCGATCGACAAGGCTCGCGACGAAGCTCGCGGCGTCCGCTTCAATGAGGCCGAGCTGCTCGCGCGAGGCGGCCTCGCCGCGAACGTTGTCCGGAGAGAAACCGCGCTTCAGCGCGTCGACATAACCCGGCAGATAGTCGATCGAGGGCCAGACGAGTTCGATCGACAAGGACTTGGACTACGGCCGGAAGGTGAGGGTGAAGATGTACCCGATGTTGTGCTCGGATCGGACGGTGTAGGTGGGTGCGATCCGAATCGCCCCGGCAGGAAGTGTCGCGCTGGTGACGCCTATTGCCACGATGTGAGCGCCGTCGCGAAGCTGGCCGGCCGCGGGGCCAAGACCCACACGGGCGAGAAACGCGTTGCGGTCCGCGACACTCACGTTCGAGAGGTCGATGGCGCCCGCGAGCGGGTTGTCGCGTGACTCTCCCGAAGGGAGAGAACGGAAATGCCGCAGAAGCGACGCGGAGAGCGTGAATCGTCCAAATGCCTTCTGGAGACCGAGGGTGACGTCGACCGGACTGATCGCGTCGATTCGCTCCTCGCCCACGAACTCCTTGCTCGCGCGCATCTCGAAGGCTCCTGCGAGCGAGTCGGTGACGGGGCGGATCCACGCGAGCCCGAGATCGAGCCGGTGGCCGATGCCGATGTCGGTCTCAACCGTCTCCACCGAACTGCCGGAGACCGAGAATGAACGGTTGGGCCAGGAACCGCTGCCCGCCAGTGTGAAGCCAATTCGTCCATGGGCCTTTCCGCCCAGCAGGCGCGTAGAGGCGAGGCCGGCCAGTGTGAAGTCGACGCTTCCGGAGTTGGCGCCTGAGCGCAGGGCATTGAGGCTTCCCGCCATGGGTATCGCCATCGCCGCGGACACACCGGTGGAACGGCCGCTGTCGAGATCGTTGTAGATCGTCCGGGTGAGGCCGATCGCGATCGTCCCGGGGATGAACGCGTCGAACGAGGCCTCGCCGCGTTTGTCGAGGTAGGGATGTTCGCCGACAAACGTGTTGGGAATGACCCGGCTCGGTCCGGCGAAGATGAGGTCCCGCGGAGCAGAGGGAATCGCGGGGGTTTCGGGAAGGGCCACCACCCGGTCGGCGATCACGGTGGCGAAGACCTCGGTCCAGTCCCCGAGCCGATACCGGAAGCGAAACCCGGTGTCGAACACGTCCGCGCCCAGCGGGTCGCGGTCGCGGTTGTCGACGAAGAAGTCCGCGCTGAACGTCCGGGCCTTCGGGAGGGAAAGCGACATGAAGGAGGTTGGTCGGAACGCCTCGCTCTCCTCTGCCCAGGCCTTGGCCGGATCCAGGCCCAGGGTCAGGGCGCCGAGTGCGGCGAGACGAAGCACGAACGCTCTATCTGTCTTCAAGTCCGGGGTCCTTTCGCGCCATCGGCGCTGTAGTGAGTCGCGGGGCCGCGGCGCATTATCGCCTTCCCGGGCCCGCACCGGGCCCGTTTTGCGCGAATGCAGCTTCCCCGTCCGGCATGAGTCAAAATTGGACGCTTGCCTCCTATTCGCTCTCTTCTCATCGCCAATCGTGGCGAGATCGCCATTCGCGTGATTCGAACCTGCCGGGCCATGGGGATCGAGACGGTCGCCGTGTATTCCGAGGCCGATGCTTCAGCCCTCCACGTCCGCGAGGCCGATCGCGCGATACTGATCGGCAAGGCGCCATCGTCGGAGTCCTACCTGCGGATCGACCGGATCCTCGACGCCGCGAAGGAGGCGGGTGTCGACGCCATTCATCCAGGCTACGGCTTCCTGAGTCAGAACGGGGATTTCGCGGACGCGTGCGCCGCGGTGGGGATCACGTTCATCGGTCCGCCCGGGGACGTTCATCGCCTCATGGGCGACAAGAAGGCGGCGCGCCAACAGGTTCAACAGTTCGGAGTTCCCGTGGTCCCCGGTTACGACGGAGACGACCAGAGCAACGAGCGTCTTGTCGCCGAGGCGACGAGGGTGGGCTTCCCCCTGATGATCAAACCTTCGCGCGGCGGCGGCGGCAAGGGGATGCACGTGACGCACAGCGCAGAGGAATTCGAGGCCGTCTTGCCTCGGGCGCGTCGTGAATCGCAGTCGAGTTTCGGATCCGACATCGTGGTCCTCGAGCGTTTCGTTCAGAAGCCACGCCACGTGGAAGTGCAGGTCCTCTTCGACCAGCACGGCAACGGCGTGCATCTCTTCGAGCGCGAGTGTTCGGTCCAGCGACGGCATCAGAAGGTCTTCGAGGAGACCCCGTCGGTGGCCCTCGATCAGGACCTGCGCCAGAGGTTGTGCGCCGCGGGTATGGCCGCGGCGGCCGCCGCGAAATACGTGAATGCCGGCACCGTCGAGTTCCTGCTTGACTCTTCGGGGGAATTCTACTTCCTCGAAATGAACACGCGTCTGCAGGTCGAGCATCCGGTGACGGAGATGACGCTCGGCCTGGACCTGGTGCGTCTGCAGATCGAGATCGCCGAAGGCAAGCCCCTGCCCTTCTCTCAATGGCACCTCACCCCGCGAGGTCACGCGATCGAGGCGCGCCTCAATGCCGAAGACCCGCGACACCACGACGCCCCCTCTCCCGGCCGGATTCTCCATTTCGAGGAACCGCGCGGCCCGTTCGTCCGCTGCGATGCGGGAGTGATTTCGGGAAGTGTGGTGCCTGAGTTCTATGACCCGATGATCGCAAAGATCATCGCGAGCGGCCCCACACGCGAGGCGGCTCGTACATCGCTGCTCGAAGCCCTGCGCGATCTCGTGGTCCTCGGCATCGCGACAAACCGGGAGAGGCTGATTCAGATCCTCGAGAGCGAGCCGTTCCGCTCGGGCCGGATCCACACCGGCGTTCTCGATGAAATCGGCCCTCTTCCCGCCGAGTCGCCCCCGTTGCCCGAAGACCTTGCCCTGATCGTGGCCGCGCTCGAGGCGGGCGGGGTTTCGGGTCCCCTGCCGTCGGGCGCCGGACAAGCCGCCACGAGCCCCGATCCCTGGGCCACGACGACGGCGTGGAGGCTCTCGTGAGACTGAAGTTCGCAGGCCACGTCCACAACATCGTGCGCAGGTCCGAGAACGCGTTCGACGCGGACGGCATTCGCGTGGACGCGAGCGTCACCTCGGCGGGTCCCACGCGTTTCGAGGGCAGGAACGACGAGCGCCGCAAGCGTGTCTTCGTGGTTCGGGATGGAGACAACGTGTTCGCCCAGGTCGATGGCCGGGAGTACCGCCTGCACGTGGTGAGCCGTGTGGCTGAAGATTCGGGTGAGCACGTGGCGGCGCCGGGAGAACTCGAAGCTCCGATGCCCGGCCGGGTCACCCGCGTCGCCGTCTCGGTGGGCGAGGTGGTGAAGCGAGGTCAGGAACTGATCGTGGTCGAAGCGATGAAGATGGAGAACGCCCTCATCGCACCCATGGACGGAGTGGTGAAGAGTCTCGCGGTGAAGGTCGGCGACATGGTGGCCCCCGGCCCCGCCCTCGTGGTCGTCGAAGCGGCGCCATGAAACTGCCCGCCCACGTCAAGGTTGTGGAAGTGGGGCCGCGCGACGGCCTTCAGAACGAGGCCATGGCTCTCTCCGTCGAAGATCG
>CAZBTT010000207.1:1188-8187 GCA_964494295.1 uncultured Acidobacteriota bacterium | reverse complement strand
GGCCGTTCCGTTTGGCCGCTGGGATATCCTCCCTCGTCTTGAACCTTCCCCGCACGGCTCGTTACCTGAACCCATTCGTCGCCGTCCTCATGGCGGCGTGTGGGTCGACCGCCTCCGCCCCTTCTCCGACGACGGCGCCCTTGGCCGGGCCCACCGCGACACCGACTGCACCCGCAGCACCTGCCCCCACCTCATCGCTTCCTGTTTCGTGCCGCAATCTTCCCGTCGCCACGGGGACCGAACGGGGCTGTCGCGGCGATGCCTCGGACTTTCTGCGACAAGTGACGGACGCCGTGTCTGCCGCCCAGGGAGCCACGATCGTCGACCCCGACTCGAATGAACGCTACCCTCTGGTCGACAACGGAATCATCCAGAGCCCGAACGCGTACCTGAAGATGATCGCCGATGCGCTCGATCGCCAGGGCCTGTGCGCGGTGTGGGACGGCGCTGAACTCAACGTGCGACGGTCGAACGACTACAACGAGAACTTCGACCTCATTACCGGCGCCGGCGGCTCCTGGATCAAGTACATGTCGACCTGCGCTCCCGCGATACCGCTCCCCGCGATCGTTCCGCCCGGTGTGCAGGATCCGGAATGCCGGCTCCCGCCCAGCCGGGACACCTACTGCGACCGTCCGCGATCCGCTTACGAAGGGGACGTGATCGGCGTCCTCGACGAGCTGATCGCCCAGGATCGCCAGCTCGCGAGTCCACTCATCTTCGATTTCAGAGATCGGCTCGCGGGCGCACCCGAAGGCTGGAAGATCGCCAACCCCGACCTCTACTTCTCGGAGATGCGGAAGAGGCTGCGAACCCGGGGCTATTGCAGCATTCGGAGCGCCGAGGACGAGCTGTGGGTCAAGAAGGGTACGAACCGATTCTCTGAGCACTGGGACCTGTTGAAGGCCGAGGGCTACAGCCTGAGGGTGATGGCCGCGGCCTGCCACGACGCCGCGTTCTGAGCCTCCTCCTAGTCGTCTGCTTCGGCGGACAGTTCGATTCCAAACCTCGCCGCCATCCGGTAGAGGGTTCGCCGGTCGATCTTCAGTATCTCGGCGGCTTTGGTTCGGTTGCCCTTCGTCGCCCCGAGCACGTGGACGAGGTAACGCCGTTCCAGTTCGTTCAGCGTCGGCAGGTCGACGAACGCACTGGCCTGTGGACTCACGAGGCTGCGGAAGTGTTCGCCCACGTCCTCCTCGAGAACGTGCGCGCTACGCGTGGTGAGCACCAGCCGCTCGATGGTGTTCTCCAACTCGCGGACGTTGCCGGGCCAGGAATGAGAGGCGAGGGAATCGATGGCGCCCGAGGTCAGTTCCACCTGCCGGCCCGCGCGCGAGCAGGCGTTGCGGAGGAAGACGCCGGCGAGGAGAGGGATGTCTTCGCGGCGCTCTCGAAGAGGCGGAACGCGGACCACGAAGCCGCTCAGGCGATAGAAGAGGTCCTGCCGGAAGCGCTTTTCCTTCACTTCCAGATCGAGGTCGCGGTTGGTCGCGGCGAGGACGCGGGCATTGACCTTGATCGTCCGGGTTCCGCCCACCGGCCGGATCTCGCCCTCCTGCAGGACGCGAAGAAGGCTCACCTGCAAAGCGGGCGTCGTCTCACCGATCTCATCGAGGAAGATCGTGCCATTGTTCGCCGCCTCGAAGAGCCCCTTCTTGTCCGAGACGGCGCCGGTGAAGGAGCCCTTCACATGGCCGAAGAGTTCCGAGGCCAGCAGCGTTTCGGGTACCACGGCGCAGTTGAGAGCCTCGAAGGGCCGGCTCGACGCCTTGCCGAAGGAGTGGATGGCGCGGGCCACGAGCTCCTTTCCCGTTCCGGTTTCGCCGACAATGAGGATGGGCGTCGAGGCGTCGGCAGCGAGGGCGATCTGCTTGTACACCGCGAGCATCGCGGCCGTACGCCCTATAAGACCCGCCGGCATCGCCGTCCGCAGCGGCGCGCCCAATGGCGCCTCCTCCACAGCGGTCTTCAGAGCGCGTTCCACGGTGTCGATGACGTTCTGGATCTCGAAGGGCTTGCTGATGTAGTCAAAGGCTCCGGCGCGCACGCCTTCGACGGCGCTCTCCACCGTGCCGTACCCGGTCATCAGGATCACCTGGGTGTGCGGCGAACGAGCGCGAAAGGCCTTCAGCACGTCGATGCCGCTGTGCCTCGACTCGAGGTGAATGTCCGAGAGGACCACGTCGAAGTGCGACCGTTCCGCGAGGGTCAGGGCTTCATCGTCGTCGGTCGTGGTCTGGATGACCCGACCGGTGGCGGCCAGCGCGTCGGCGAGAAGCGCACAGATCGCTTCGTCATCGTCGACGATCAGTAGAGACGCCATCCCGCGGAGAGTCTAGTCCCCGCGGGAACATGGCTCAGGCCGCGACGTCGATCGAAATGCCGAGCCGCCGCAGGGTATCGCCGGGATGGGATGTCGCCTTGAGACCCCACATCCGCAACCAAGACGCCTTGGCGAACGCCGATCGCGGGTTGCGCACGCCGAGGATCTCCCGCGCGGCCAGCGCGTCGGCCGCGTCCCCAAGGCCGTAAAGAACGATAGGCAGGACGGCGCGCAGCCGGCCGAGGCCGGAGCTCGCGGCGGGCGCCGTCGAGGGTCCCTCCCGCTTGAGCCGCGACCGCACCAGGGTGAGCGCCCCACGAGCGAGGTTCTCGAGTCGTGAGCCGCGGTCGCCGTCGTCCTCCCGCAAAGACGCCGAGACGAATCCCTCGAAATTCAGATGCCTCTCCTGAAGTCGGCGGCGTTCGAGTTCCAGATGCACGCGGCCAAGCGTCTCTTTCAGGTGGCCGTTCTCGATCTCGAACATCAGCCGCTGGGCCCCGATGGGATCTCCACTCCACCGATAGTTGGCAGCCGCCGCGTAGAGCGACTTCAGATCGGGAGGCGCCGTGGTTGCGCGATCGCCCATGCGGCGCGCGCGTTCGACTTCGCTCCAGTGATAGGCCGTCCTGCGGAGGAGGAACGCGTCTCCAAAACCGAGGACCGCGTTCGCCGCCTGCTTCAGGATCACCTCGCGCCTTTCGGGGGTGAGTGGACCGCTGGCCCGAATGACATCGTTCAGGACGAGCAGGCCGCCATGATGGACGATCAGATCGAAGGCCTCGGCTCGGTCCAGGGCGCCTTCCGTGAATCGGGCGAGACCGGGCAGAAAGCCCGGGTCTCCGGCCAGATGCCGGTGACGCTGGCGCGCGTCGTGCCATCTCACGCTGACCCGATCGCGCTCCACGGCGTGGGCGTCGACGACACTCAAGTCGATATTCACGAGGTACCGGCGGCGGAGGGTTGCAAGCGCCGCCTCGGCTTCGGTGGCGAGCTTCTGACGGGCCGACGACCGCAAACCGACCACGAGGAGAACCAGGTCGAGCGTTCCGGAAGGGTGTTGAACGAGGTCCCGAGTCGCGATTCCACCCTCGCCGCGGCCGTAGCTCCCGGCGAGGACCAGGGCCTTGAGATTGTCCTTCAGAACAAACCGCAAGACTGCGCGCGAGGCTTTCTGAACCAGCTCGTCGAGGACGCCCTCGACATGCGCGTTTCCCATCAATGTGAAGCGGGCGGGTTTCATTGGGCGCTCCTCACCGTCAAGGACGGGGGCAGAATGCTCTTTTGGATGGCCCGGATCAGGATCTCCAGATCCCGCCGCCAGGTCTTTCGGGCGCTGTAGACGAAATCGACGGTGTCTTCGCCCTCGCCGGCCACGAAGTCGGGCGCGCCCACGGCAAAGGGTGAAATGAGTCCCGGGCGGACGGCGACCCGATAGGAAGCCACGGCGTGCGGCTCGAGCGGAGCCATCGGCCGAGGCCCAACCAGGGCCAGACGGCCGAGGGCGAGGTCAGCGAGGTCGGGCGCATGGTCAAGGCGCAGACGGTTCGCGAAACCTTTGAACACGCCATCGCGAAACACCAGGCGCCGGCGCCAGAACAGCCGGGCATCCTTGCCCACGGTGAGCGTTCGCTCCATGTTGAAGCGAAGCCCGAACAGTCGAAGCGTGGCCAGGAGAAGAGCGGACAAAGGCAGCGCGAGAGCGCCTGCGATGAAGTCGAGGATTCTCATGATCGTTCTCCAGCGTTAGAAGAGGATGTGCGGCTTGACCGCGATGGCCACGACGGTGATGTCCGCGTCCGGCGCGTCGTCTCCGCCCCAGCTGTCCACGTCGGCGCCGAGGGCCGCCACGACCTCGGCAGGGGTGGCCGCGTCGATCTCGCCCAGCCAGCGCGCCACGTTGAAGATTCGGCTCCCGCGGCGCGCGAACCGCGTGAGTTCGTCAGTAGAGATGAGAATCAGATCGCCCGCGGTAAGAGACATCGCGATCTCCCTGGTCTGGGCCGGCGACGCCTCCCCCTTGTCACTGCGGGGACGAGGCTCGAAGACGCTGCCGTCGGAACTTCGTACCGCGACCTGGACGTGACCCGACTGAGCCATGCTGAGCGTCATGGGATCGCCGTCGATCCGGGCGAAAGCAAGATCGGGCGGGGTCGGCCGCTTCCATCGGCCAGTGAAGGCAAGGGTCGCGGAGGTCAGGATCTCGTACGGACCGCCGTCGGGGCCGAGCGCGGCCATGGCCCGTAGCACGCCGTTTAAACACGCGGCCCCCATGAGCGCAGCGGGCAGGCCCTTGTCGGCCAGGCCGCCCACGACCACGTCGACCCCCCCCGACGGCCGCGCCGTGACGTCGTGGAAGTCTCCACCGACCACCCGCGACCCTCGGGACCAACTCGCCCAGGTCAGCGAATCTGTCTCTCCGGTCCGCGACGATTCGAGGAGGGATGAGCGGATCCGGGTGCCCGTTTCTAGTTCGGCCTGGGCCCGTTCCTGATCGAGGATTCGGCGGGTCCACGGATCCTGATCGAGAACAGGAAAAGGAATAACGGCGGGGTTCAGGCCAGGGCGGAGGAAGGTGACGGTGTTCATGGTGCTCCTGAATAGATCAAGGTCCGTGCCCGGTGGCGGCAGCGACCCCTCGACACTCAAGCTATCGTTCTGGCTGGACTTGAGGGACTCGAACGGAAGCGGGTTGCCGTGTCCCGGTCCGCAGGATCGCCCCACAGTGGGGCAATCCAGTCGAACATCGCCACGAAACGGCAGTCACGGCAACCGGCGGGGCGCCGATAGGATGCCGGTCGAGGCGCTCCTGAAGACTCGATCCCCTCCCATTCACCTTGCCCTGCTGCTGCTCGTTCTGCGCGGCTCGATCGACGCCTCCGCCCAACAGGCCACACTGAGTGATCAGGTCCGAACGGAGGCCTTGCCTCTGTTGATCGCGACGAACCACATGGGCCTCGGGGCCGAGAGCCAGTCGGTGGTCCGTTGGGTGCTCCAGAACCGCGGTCCGCTCTCCCTCCGACCCACCGGGCTCCACGTGGAAGGCGAGGCGTCTCCGCTGCCTTTGACGCCCGTCATGGCGCGGACTCTCGGTCGGCTGGACCAGTGGTACGGCCTCAAGGCGACGGAAGCAAATCCGATTACTCACGCCCAACTCGAGTCGGCAGCGTTGTCCGCGGGCGCGATCGGGAGGATCCGCGGCATCTTCGAACGCGCCATCGCGCGCGGGGTCAGGATCGGCGACACCTGGGTCTCGCCGGAGACCGGGGGCGAGGCGACGATCGATCGCGACCTGCATCTGGTCGAAGTCGTCGACTCGCGCTGGGCGACGGTTCAAGCCCTGGTCAAGGTCTCGCGCGACCCTCAGGCGATCGCCAACCTTTCGCAAGCTCGGGCGGCTGACATCACGGCGGTGGACACCCATGGCCTGCTCAAGCTCGCTCTGGGGCGATTCCGGCTGGGGACAAAGGGTTCGGCCGAAGAGGTTCAGCGTGCGCTGCTGACCGTCGCGCGTAACGCCGCGCCCACCTACTCGTTCGGCCCTGAAGAGCAACTGGCGCTGATCACGGGGCGCGACTGGCAGGGACGCTACGTCGGCGCATGGCATACCCACTCACCCCACGATGTCGGCGGAACCTGGGGAGGCGGAGATGTCCCGAGTTTCGAAGACATGCGGAACGCGGTCGCGTTCGGCCAGTTCCTGACCCTGTCCTTTCAGCCCGACGGCTTCGACCTGTACGACGCCGAACCGCTCGGCGACGCAAAGCAAATCGACTTGAAGCTGGTGAAGGTCATTCGCTACCGGTCCCCGCAATGGCGGGCCCATTTCCAGAAACTCCACCCCGGCACGAAGTAGTTCGCATCGAAGGTGCGAAAATCAGAAGTTCCTCATGCGAGACCGCGTCCGCTTCTTCTCCGCCTTCGTTCGTCGCCCTTTCGACACGGGGGCCATCACGCCCTCTTCCGCCCATCTGGCCGAGGCGATGGTGGAAGGCATGGGGATACCCGACGCCGACACGGTGGTCGAGCTTGGTCCGGGGACGGGAGTCTTCACCCGCGTCATCGAAAGGCAGCTCCGGCCCGAAGCGCGTTTCCTGAGTTTCGAGATCAATCCCGAGCTGGCGGCCGAGTTGAAGCACCGATTCCCCCGGGTTCAGATCGTGAACGACTCGGTCGAGAACATCCGCACGTACCTGTTGGCGGCGGGACGCCACCACGTGGACTAGAAGATCCCCGGTCTTCCGTGGGCCGCGTTCTCGCCCGACCGTCAGGAGAAGCTGCTGGATGCGGCGGTCCATGCGCTTAAACCCGGCGGACGTTTCGCGACGTTCGCGTATTCGCACGCGGCATGGCTTCCGCCCGGCCGCCGTTTCCGGGAACTTCTCGACTCGCGGTTCAAGCACGTGGAAACGTCGAAGGTGGTGTGGCGGAACACGCCGCCCGCTTTCGTCTACCGATGCCGGAAGTGACGTCGAGGCGCGAAACTTCTACTTGAGCAGATAGCTCATCATCCGGAAACCGCGCGCGCCGTCCTTCACGAGGGTGACGGACTCGGAACCGTTGGCGTGTTTCTCGAACACGGTCGTGAAACGGACCGTGATGTACTTCCCGGCGGGAAGGTTTGGAAGCGCGGTGCGAACCTCGTGATTGAGGAGCGTGCGCACCACGAGCTTTCCCAT
>CAZBTT010000207.1:0-1178 GCA_964494295.1 uncultured Acidobacteriota bacterium | reverse complement strand
CTATCTCGTCAGCACTCGGCCCGGGCGGGCGCCCGTGGGCGTGCCGTCCCACACGAGTTCGCCTGAAACCCAGACTCTCTCGATGCCCGACGAAAGACGGAACGGCTCGGTAAAAGTCGCGTTGTCGATCACGGTACGGGGATCGAAGAGCACGAGATCGGCGACCTGGCCGACCGCAATTGTGCCTCGATCCTTGAGGCCGAGGCGGGATGCGGGCAGCGAGGTCATCTTCCGGATCGCTTCTTCCAGGGTCAGCCATTTGCGTTCCCGCACAAAGCGGCCGAGCACCCTCGGGAAACTCCCGGCCCCGCGAGGGTGGCGGTAGGAGGTCCCGCCGTCGCTCGAAACCATCGTCCAGGGCCAGGCATAGAAGGCGCGGATGTCTTCGTCGATCATCGACTTCACCACCACCGAGGCGCCGCCGTTCCGTGCGATCTCGATAAACAGGTCGACCGGCGTGATCCCGCCCGTGGCCGCGATCTCCGTCATCGTCTTGAATTCGAAGGAGGGATCCTTTGCATAGGAGGTGATCAGCACATTCCCGGCGCCGCCAACATCGGCGAGGCCCCGAGCGACGCTCTCGGGATCGTCGTACTTCTTGTTCGGGATAAGGACCAGGATCGTTGAACTCCACGCTTCCCAGGGATAACAGTCCGCGGTGACGTCCACCCCGCGTTTCCGAGCCTCGTCGAAAAGATGGAGAGCGTCTTTCGCCTTGCCCCAGACCGAGGCGGTGCCGACCTTGATGTGTGTGTTCTGCACCGGGATCTTCGCCTGCTCGCCGATGTTCACGAGTTCGGCCATCGCTTCGAGCGCCTTGTCGGCCTCGTCGCGGATGTGCGAGATGTAGAAGCCTTGATGGCGGGCGGCGACCCGCGCCAGCGACACCACCTCATCCGTGGCCGCGTAACCGCCGACCTCGTATTCGAGACCGCTCGACAGGCACAACGCGCCGTCCTTGAAGCCCTCATCGACCAGCGCCTCCATCCGCGCCACCTCATCGGGCCGCGCCGAGCGCTTGTAGTCCTCGCCCATGACCCTCGAGCGAACGCTCGCGTGCCCCACACACGTGGCGACATTCAGCGCGGCCGGCGCGTTCCGCCGGGAGTCGAGGTACTCGGCGATGGGCAGCGGCGAGCTGCCGTCCTGACCAACGAGCAGCGTGGTGAGGCCCTGGG
>CAZBTT010000206.1:0-8224 GCA_964494295.1 uncultured Acidobacteriota bacterium | reverse complement strand
GAGCCGGTAACTGCTCACCATCGCGCTCTCGATGTGGCTGTGGATCCCACCCTGGCCGGTTTCCCATCCATCGTAGTTCCGCGTCGTGTGGTACGGATTGCCGAGGTCGCCGACGAAGTGGCTCATGACGCCGGCGGTGAGCAAAGCCTGGTCCACCGCGGCCGAATCGGTCTTCTCCCCTGCTCGTGACGCCTTCAGGCTCTCCACGGTCATGCGGAAGAGTTGAGCGGTGCGCCAGGGCGCCGTGCCCGCGCTGCTCTCGTCGGGTGGTGCGCCATCCTTCGCCGGGCAGACGTAGCCCTTTGGAGGTGCGGCGCAGAGTTCCTTCATGCGCGCGAGTGCCGCCGCGGGCGTCATCGGCATGGTTCCGAATGTGATCTCGGGCGAGATGTATTCGATGTCGAGGAAGTGCGTGGGTGCGTTCACATTCTCGATGACCTCGCCCTGGTTTCGCCAGACGATGTCGGGCACGTTCGAGAGATGGCCGAGCATGAACTCCTTGCGGCCGAACTGGGTTGCGAGGGACGTGCCCTTCGCGATCTTCGCGGCCAGGAGCCGAACCGCCACGCGAGTGACGATGTCATGCCCCCGCTCGCCCCAGGCATGGGCAGGGCGAGGCGTGAGCAGGGCCGCGACGACGGCAAGGGAAACGAAGGGCTTCAGGGTTCTCATGGGTTCTCCAGAAACGCGGGGACGCGATCTTAGGCGCTTCGGATGGTCCGCACCGTGAGGCCGACGAGCGCCACGAGGGCGATGAGGATGGCGCCCCACACCATCGCGCTGCGTGGCGCGGAATTGAACAGGCCGCTCCAGTTCCGCCGCGCGTTCCGGTTCGCGGTCATGTCTCCCGCCCGGGCGGTTATCGCTGAGTACGCGAGCAGTTCGCCGCGCAGACCGGCGATGTCGTATCGCGGAGCCGTGGCCGTGCTATTCCCGAGAAGAAGTCGAAGACTTCCAGGCGCCGCCTTGAAGACAACGCGGGGGACGCGGACCACCGCGTGGGCCGAACGGATGTCAAGCGGTGCGTTGTCGCCATCGTCCACCTCGAGCCTCATCTCCCCGAGAGGAACCGAAACGCCGAGCACGATCGGATCAGTGCCGGGCGGCTTCCGGGAGACGGTTAGAGAGAACGGGAGTTCGCGCCGCGATTCGTTCGCCGCGTGAATCAAGCGGGCCGACCGCTCGAAGAAGGCGTCGGCGACTTCGAGTTCGAGCCTCGAGATGCGCGGCCCCTCACCTTGAGCGCCGGCAAGCGAGCCTGCCCGGCGGAACAGATACACGCTCGGCCGGGGGGGCGGATCAGTGCGCTGGACCTTCATTGGGATGCGTTCTTCGGCGAAACCCGGATCGATGAGGAAGGGCACCTGCCGGTCCTCGGCGTCCACCACGCGCAGATCAGCGAGATCGGGCCGAAGGAAGGCGAGGTCGTCGGCGTTCAGCGTCAATGCGTAGACGTCTTCTTCGGGGAGAGGCAGGATGGGTCGCACCTGGCCCCAGCCCGAGGCGTCCAGAGACGCGCCCAGCGTGGCCGCGAAGCGAAGCGGCGGTTCGCGACGAAACTCAGGATTCACGATCTCGTTCGCGATCTCGGCGGCGAAGGTTCCGATGGCCTGAGTCAGGCGAGGCCGCAGCGCCTCGATGTCGTACGATGGCGCGCGGGTGGTCGCATTGCCGTAGTACAGCGTCAACCTCTCGCCGGAGACCGGAAACAGCAAACGGACGCGCGAGCCGTGGAGGCGCACTCTCAGACCGCGAAGAGCAGGGCTGCCCGTGTCGTCGATTTCCAGATGCAGGGGGCCGCCGTGACCGGTGCGCGCGGGGAAGCGAACCGACTCGCCCGCGATCAACGCGTCGCTCGCCCGCAGTCGGAAGACCGTGCCCTGGCCGAGGACGGTTGCGCTTCCCCTTGCCGCACCGCCCGATTCTTCGATGAGTCGCGCCCGCCTCGAGAACGCAGTGTCCTCGCTGAGAATCTCGACTTCATCGAAAGGAAGAAGCGAGGACGCCGCGAGGGTGTAGCGCGTGGTCTGCGTTCGGGCCGGGTCCGGATTCGCGACCGGAGAGGCCGCGACGTTCATCGACCAGGCATCGCCTTTCAGTCTGCGCCGGAGTGTGACCGTGGCGCCCTCGATCTCGAGCACACGCGACGAGGCCGCGCTTCGGGCGGTGAGGCGCAGGTACCGGGCGGTAACCGGAGCGTCGAAGCGGACTTCGGTACGACGGACCCGTTCGTTGTTCCAGGTCTGGTCGAAGAGAGCCGCGTCGGCGTTGATGACCTCGTAGTTCCCTCCGTCGGCGGAGGCTTCCACACGCACGTGCCAGGCGAACGAAACGTCGGGCAGGCGCAAGTTGAGGTCGGTGAAGGTCCGCGGCTCGCCCAGATCGAGGGTCCATCGGCTGCGGATCGCGGAGGTTTCGCGCGCTTCTTCCTGCTCGCGCCGCACGTCGCTGATCGCGACCTGCCAGGTGGCGAGGCCTTCGCGTTCGCTCGTCCAGTCGAGAAGGTAGGGAACCTCGCGCCCGGTTTCGTCCACGAGCCTCAGGTCGCGGCCCGAGGGCCCGGCTTTCGCCGAAACCTCAGGAGGCAGGACGACCGAGGCGAGGGACGCTCCCGCGGGTGCTATCACCGCGCGCCGATACTGCCAAGCCGCCCGTTCGGAATCGACCGAGGCGGCCTGGGCCAGCAGCAGGGGCGCCAGGACAAGGAGCCCGCTCATTGGTTCTTCCGGAAGACGAACCGCTGATAGAAGAGCGACACGAGAATCAGCGCCACCGCGAGGCCGAGGAACGAGAAGACACGGAAGATTCCGCCCAGCTCGGAGAGGTCGTAGAGGAAGACCTTGCCGACGGTGAGGAGAAGGAAGGCAAGCGAGAGGTAGCGCAGGGGCTTTTGATCCTTCACCACGCCCGCCACCAGGAGCAGGATGGCGTAAAGGCCCCAGCCCGCGGAAAGCGCCAGCTTGACCGAGTAGCCGCTATGACCCGACATCGTGATGTAGGGACCGACCGAGAAGTAGTCGAGGATCTCGAGGTTGACGAGCCAGAAGCCGAGCAGGAGCCCATTGAGTGCAATGGCATCGGCGAGTTTTTGGATGAATCCGTCTTCGCTCGCCTTGCGGAGCAGCGACTGGCCAATGAGACAGCAGGCCGTGGCGATGCCGTAGGTGTAGAGGATCCAGTTGAGCAGCGGGGCGCCACGCTGCTGGTACTCGAGGATCTCGGGGTTGAAGAGCAGGCGGATACCGACGAGCGCGTAAAGGATTCCCGCGAAGACGGGCAGACCGCGGTGAGGCAGCCGGCCGTACAGCCAGCAAAGCGCCATTGCTTCGATCGCCCAGCCAAGGGTCATCCACTGCCGGTCGAGTTGTAGAGGAATCGCGATGGCGATGAACCAGAAGGCCACCGCGGTGAACAGCGCGAGATAGCGCAGGCGGAGCCGGGCCGCCAGTTCATCGCCAGGCACGGATTCGAAGCGGGCCGAAACCATCCGTAAAGCGAAGACCGACACGCCCGCCAGAGCTACAGGAAGCAGGCCGATCGCCGATTCGCCGAAAGCCTCTTTGTAGACGTGGTAGAAAGCCAGGAAGAAGGCGGGCCCGGCGAGAGCCGATGTGACCCAGGGGAGAAGCGCCTCCCGCCATTTGGCGAAGGGCACGATCATCGGGAGCATCAGGAAGAAGAAGTAGAAGAGTGCTACGAAGCCGAAGGCGCTGGTGTAGCGCTCGGGTTTGAGATACCCGAGCTGCCAGATCAACGAATAGAGCGCGGTCGCGCCCAGCAGAGCGGGCAGGCCGATGGTCCAGTTCGAGCGAAGGACCGACCCGGTCACCACGACAACCTGCGCGGCGAGCGCCACAAAGAGCGGCCAGCCCTCGGCGGACAGGCGCGACTCGGCCAGGGTCACGAAGAGACCGAAAATTGAGATCCAGGAGGAAAGGCGAACCGCAATCTCCGCCTCGGCATCCTTCTGTTCATCGACAGGGAGCGCGCGGCCCGCGAAGAACGACAGAAGAAGCGAGAAAAGGACGGGGACCGCGAGATAGCCGACGAGCGTCGACTCCTTCGCCGAACTGAGCAACCAGATCTGGATGAGGGTCGCAAGGCCGAGTGTGCCCACGGACAAGGCGCCTTTGAGCCGCCCCTCGTGCCCCGCGCGTTCAATCAGCAGGGCGGCGAGCGCTGCGACCAGGGTCAGGAACGGGCCCCCGGGAACGCCCCGCTGGTGCCCGAGCATGATCAGGCCAAAAATCAGCAGACCGCCCCACGCGAGCAGAGCCGCTATCTCCAGGGCGCGGAACGAAGCCGTTTCGAGATTCCCGAATCGGTCCGCGGCCCGACGGCTAACGCCAAAGATAGTGACGATGAAAATGGCGGTGAGCGTGACGCTCCAGAGGGACACCCCGTTTGAGACGTCGAGCCCCTGAGCCGCCCACGCAATCATGGTAAGAGACGACGCCACCGACGCGCTGATGAGAAGTCCCACCCGGCCTCGGAGTACCGCCATGACGAGGATGGCGATATCGAGCAACGCCACCATGCCGAAGAGAAGCGGCCACTGCGGCACGTACTCGGGAGAGATCGCGAGATAGAACGCGAACAGGAACGGAGCGATGCCGCCGATGGCGCCCGTGAGGAGAACCCGGTTGGAGTCCTCCTCCTTCGAAACCACCGGAAGCAGGAGGTACAAGGCGCCGAACACCGCGAAGACGATCACTCCGATGAGCATGTTCGAGGGCGACATGAACTTCGAGAACCAGCCGACCTGGATGAGGAGCGTGCCGATCAGGCCGAGTTCGAAGAGCCCGTGCCAACGTCGCTTCACCCCGATCGCGAAGAGACCGAGGTTCAGGAGCAGGATGTAGGAGAAGAGCCCCACCGGCCGGTCCTGTCCTGTTGATAGCGCAATCGGCGTGGCGAAGCCGCCGAGCAGGCCGAGAACCGCGGTAGGGAAAGCGTCGTAGCGCACGGCGAGCACGCAGGCGGTGATGGTCACGAACACCATGCCCGCAAACGCGGTGGGCATTGAGATGAGGTCGTAGCGCGAATGCCCGGCGAAGAACGCGATATAGAGGATGGCGATGCCCGCGCCGGAGAGCGGGTTCGCGGTCCGCTCGTAACCTTTGCGCAGCCCGATCTCGGCGGCCACCAGTGCGCCGATGCCGGCGAAGAGCATCAGGGCGAAGCGCAATTCCGGGGTTACAAGACCCTGCTCGATCGTCCAACGAGCGAAGAAGATCGCCGAAGCGATGAGCGCGATGCCGCCCACCCAGGCGGCGCCTTTCACACCCAGCAGGCTCTCCCAGTCGATGGGTGGCGCGGGTGGTTCGATTACGGGGGGCGGTGCGGGCGGTCGCGCGGCCGGAGGAGGAGGGACCGGTTTCGGCGCGGTCGGCGGCGCGGGAGCAGCGGGGGGAACGACGGGAACAACGAGCGGGGCGTCGCCGGGCGGAGGCTCGGCTTTCGGAGCGACGGCGGCATCGACCGACTTCGGCGCCTCATCCTCCGGTTTGGGCGCCGGCGCGGACTTCGCGGGAGCCTCGCCCGGCGCGATCGCAGTCGCCGCCTGCCTTCGCATGTGATCGACGAGCTTCTGAAGGGTTGAGACACGCGAGGCGAGATCGTCGCGGTCCGCCTCCAGGCGGCGGATGCGATCGGAGACGCCGCTCCCCTTGATGAGGGCGAAGACGGCAATCACGAAAGCCAGCAGGCCTAGGAACATTGTGGATACCGAAGAAGCGTCGAGGCGGGAGCCTACACGTTTCGAAGTCCTCGGAAATCGCGGGCCGCTCGGCACGGTATTTGTTCAGCGAACGTAAATTCTTCGTGGGGCGTGGCCGACGGCCCCCGAACGTCGTCAAATCAGGGCATGACGAAAGCACGCCTGATCACCGCCCTTGCCCTTGCCCTCTCTATTTCGTTCCTGGCGCACGCGCAGCCGGGCGCGCGGGCGATTGACCTGCCCGCGACACCGGTCGGCGCCGCGGTTCGACTCTTCGTCGCCGCGCTCAATTCCGGCTCGCAGGCCGCACTCGAAAAGTTCCACACCGACCGTGGTGGTTCGGCGGAGAACGCCGGCCCCGACCTGGAGTTTGCCCAGCAGTCCGGCGGCATCGACCTCGAGCGGGTCCTCAAGGCCTCGGATTTCGAGATCGAGATCGAGGCGAAGACGCGAAAGGGTGGCCAGGCGGTGATCCTTCTCTTCGCGGTGGAGCCCAAGGCCCCGCATGCGGTGGCCGACATCGGCGTTCGACCGGCGGGCGGCCGCGCCCCCTCGGGACCCGGAGCGCCGCCGGCTTCCAGCGCGCCGCCCGGACGCTCGCCGGATCAGATCGTCGCTGGCGCTCCGGAGGCGATCGATCGAGCGATCGCGAGCGGTTTCTCGGGCGTCGTGTTGATCGCTCGAGACGGCAAGCCCGTCCTCGAGCGGGCGGCCGGCCTCGCCCACCGGGGCTTCGGCGTGGCGAATCGGATCGACACGAAGTTCAATCTTGGATCCATCAACAAGACCTTCACTCGTCTTGCCATCGCGCAACTCATGCAAGCGGGGAAACTCTCACTCGACGACACCCTCGGCCGTCATCTGCCCGACTTTCCAAACGCGGACGCGGCGGCCAAAGTGACGATCGCGCACCTGATCGACATGAAGTCAGGCCTGGGCGATTTCTTCGGCCCGGACTTCGACGCCGTTTCGAAGAGTCGCGTGCGGACTCTCGCGGACTACCTGCCTTTCTTCGCGAAAAAGCCCCTCGCCTTCGAGCCGGGCACGGCGCAGGCGTACTCGAACGGCGGCTACGTGACCCTCGGCCTGATCATCGAGAAGGTGACCGGCCAGACGTACCACGACTACGTACGTGAAAACATCTTCAAGCCCGCGGGGATGAACGACACCGACGCCTACCCCCTCGACGCCACGACCCCGAATCTCGCGGTGGGTTACACGAGGGGCGGCGTCTCGAACATTTACACACTCCCAGCAAGAGGGAGTTCGGCGGGTGGGGGCTACTCGACCGCTCCTGACCTGCTGCGCTACGCGGAGGCCGTGCTTGCTAACCGGCTGGCCTCACCCGCCCACACCGCGTGGTACCTCGGGGGCGAGAGGCCTGCGGCGGGGGCGCCTTTGGCTGACAATGCAACGAGGCAGACGCCCGGGGGTCTCGGCGTCGCGGGCGGCAGCCCCGGCGTCAACGGAGTCCTCGAGATCAACGCCGCCAACCGGCTGGTGATTGTCGTTCTCTCGAACGACGACCCTCCCGCGGCGGAGACTCTGGGGCGAAAGATCCGCAGCGGTAGTTAAGAGATCCTGTCGCGGCGTGCCTGAAACTCCACCTCGGCTCGGAGACACTCCTTGATGTCCCGATAGGCCGCCGTGATGAGGGCCTGCAGTGCCAAGGGATCGACGGGAGTTTCGGGCATGAGCTTTACGTGACGACCGAGTTTCCCCGTTCCCTGGAGCAGCCCACTGCGATCTGGCAGGGTCGTGCCGCGAAAGAAGCCCACATTGACATGGGCCTTGAACGAGTTGACGTATCCGAAGCCAGCATCCTGAACGCATGCCGTGGGGCAGCCATCGTGCATCACTTCCAGGACGTCGTCGCCGCATTCCCTCATGCGGTCGAACCAGAGGCGCGCCATTTCCCGCAGATGCACCGGCTTCCCATCGAGCCACGCCTGAACGGCCGGATCCCGCCGCACTGCACCGGAGAAGCGAAGGACGGGGCTCATCCCGCGTCCGTTCCAATGCGTTGTCTGCTCATCTTGTGAGCGACGAATCCCATGCCCCTATACCTACACCGGGTGAGGCTCATTTCGTCCCCAGCTCCAGTGCTCTGCGGATTATTGGGGCTACAGTGGCCGCTGTTATGCCACGCCCTCGGCAGTAGCTCGAGGCAAGCCACGACGAGAGCGGCTTCACGCCCTTGCTTGCGTTGCAGCCGATGCAACACAGCGCGATGTTCTCCCGCGTAATGATGCTGGCATTATTCACAATGTGCTCCCACGATGGGGCATCTCGCCTTGAAGTGTTCTCTGCGGAAAAGCTCACCCCGCAGTAAACACACGAGCGATCCCGTTCGATTGCCTCTCGCTCGAGCCACGCCGGAATCCTCCATCGATTCATAGACCGGGGTTGATGTGGCTCTCGACCACTCGACCGCACGCATAACACCCGGGTTCACCTGCAGGGCGCGCCTCAACGACTGGCCTCCGACGAAAGGCGAAGGCCACT
>CAZBTT010000205.1:0-8240 GCA_964494295.1 uncultured Acidobacteriota bacterium | reverse complement strand
CTCGCTGATCCCGGGCCCAAAGCCCGCCGCCCTCGCGTTCCGGACCGGCCTTCCCTGATCGGTCCACCCTCGCGCCGGCCGTGGTCGGCTCCCGTTCGTTGACGCTCTTCCTTCGGCAGCCCCTCACTGTGGCCGCGCCTGAGTCGCCGTCGTTACCCCCGCCGCCGGCCGCCATTGAGCGGGAGGTGAAGGAGGCACAGAGTTACCTCGCGGGGTGGTTCGGCGCCCCGGTCGCCCTGCCCCGAATCGAAATCGTGAGCGCCGGCAGCGAGGATGGAACCGCCGGCTTCCCCGGGCACTATCACGACGGCATCATTCGGTTGCGCGCCGAGACCCTGCTCAAGGACGCGGAATTGCGGCGCGTGCTGCGGCACGAACTGACGCACGCCATCATCGATGAGCGGACGAGGGGGAACTGTCCCCACTGGCTGCACGAGGGCATCGCCCAGTTTCTCGACGGGACGGACGTGGTCGCGGTGGAGAACCGTCTTCGGCGCGATCCAAAGGCGATCGTTCCCCTCTTCAGGATCGAGGGCCCGTTTCGCGATCGGGACTCGCCCGCGCGCGCGCAGGCGTATCGGCAGAGCGCTTCCGCGGTGTCGTTCCTGGTGTCGCGGATCGGGAGGACCGGCCTGCTCTTCCTGATTCAGCGTCTCGGGGAGGGGCGCCCCTTCGAGCGCGCGCTGCTCGAAACCGGCTTGTCGTACAACGAACTCCAACAGGCCTGGGAATCGTCGCTTCGACTGCCGAAGACCCCGAAGTAGCTCTCTCGCGGGTCAGAACCGCGAGGCGCTGTACCACTCGAACGTGCGCGCGAGACCCGATTCGAAATCGACCTGGGGGCGGTACTTGAGGAGTTTCCGCGCGGCTGTGGTGTCGGCCAGGGAGTGGCGGACATCGCCCACGCGCGCGGGCTCGTATTTCGCTTCGACCTTGCGCCCGACGAAACGGGCGAGAGCTTCGAGAAGCTCGTTCAGGGTGTGCGCCTTCGACGTGGCGACGTTGACGGTCTGGCCCTTGAGGCCCGGGGCGTCCATGGCCAGGAGATTCGCGTGGACCACGTTGGCGATGAACGTGAAGTCGCGGCTCTGGTTTCCATCCCCGAAGATCACCGGCGTCTCGCGCTTGAGGAGCGCCTTGGAGAACCGGCTGATCACGCCGCTGTAGGCCGATGAGGGGTCCTGGCGCGGTCCGAAGACGTTGAAGTAGCGCATGGTCAGGGTCTGCATGCCGTACAGCTCGGCGAAGATCCGGACGTAGGTTTCCCCCGCGAACTTGGCGGCCCCGTAGGGGGAAAGGGGTCGGGCCGGCAGGGTCTCGACCTTGTACTTCTCCTTGCGATCGCCGTAGACCGAGGAGGAGCCGGCGTACATGAAGCGCTCGACGCCTTGGTCCCGCGCGGCGACCAGCATGGCCATCGTCGCTGTCGCGTTGGCGTGATGCGAAGCAAACGGCTCCGCGACGGACAAGGCCACCGAGGGCACCGCGGCCTCGTGGAACACGACCTCGATGCCCTTCATCGCTTTCGCCGCGGTCTTGAGATCGGCGCAGTCGCCGGCCAGGATCTCGATGTCGTTGCGAACCCCGCGGAGGTTGTTCCGCTTTCCGGTGGAGAAGTTGTCGAGCACCCGGACCTTGTGGCCGCGCTCGAGCAGCGCTTCCACCAGATGCGACCCGATGAAACCCGCACCGCCGGAAACCAGGACTCTCTTCATTGACATTCTTCGAGCATTCTAGCGGTCGGAGGGTGATCTGGACCTGAGCTCGTGCCCGCGAAACGTGAACCGAGCGTAGGCCCGATTCACTCGGGCCGGAGCGACGGGGGTTTTGGGGGGCGGGGCCGTTCAACGCCCCCCAACTGAACGAAAGTGTTCGGCGGAGTCGGCCTGTAAGCCGGATTCTGTCCTTCCCGCTTGCGCGGAAGTGGACGACCATCCCTCTAAGGGCCGCGATTGCTCGCGGCCTCATGCAACCAACCCGGGGGCCTGAGCGATGGGCCATCGCCTCGTATCGCCCCCCTATATGGTCTTGCTCCGTGTGGGGTTTTCCCTGTCCCGCGAATGTCACCACCGCGGCGGTGCGCTCTTACCGCACCTTTTCACCCTTACCCCGGAAACCTCGCGGTCTCCGTGGCGGTATCTCTTTCTGTGGCACTGTCCCTGAGGTCGCCCCCGCTGGCCGTTAACCAGCACACAGCCTTTGCGGTCACTTAAGACCGCCGTGGAGTCCGGACTTTCCTCTCCGACGAATACGTTGTTCGAAGCGATCGTCCAGCCAACTCCGCCGAACGAGAGAGACGCTATGCGCCCGGGGCCTTCGAGGTCAAGCCGTCCGTCTCTTCGGTGATGCCGTACTGCTCGAGCTTCTTGTACAGATTCGAGCGCGGGGTATCGATGGCCTGGGCGGTGGCGGAGATGTTCCAGCCGTTCTCCCGCAGCTTCGTCACGATGAAGGCCCGCTCGGAACCTTCCTTGAACTCGCGCAGCGAGCCCTGGGGCAGGAGGGTGCTTCCGGTGTCGGTCGGGACGGGAGGTGGCGCAGGCGCGGCGGCCACGGGTGCGGAGGCGGGAGCCCCCGCCGGCCCGGCGAAAGAGCGCGGCTGCGGCACACCCTCGAGGTGCTCGGCGCGCAGGGTGTCGTCCTCGACGAGGATCATCAGCCGATCGATCACGTTCCTCAACTCGCGGACGTTGCCCCGCCACTCTCGCCGCTGCAGGGCCGCGGCGAACTCGGGCGAGATGCGCTTGACGGAGATCCCGTGCTGGGCGGCCGATCGGGCCACGAAGTGGGCGGCGAGGGCGGGAACTTCCTCCGGCGGGGGCGGCGGGGGGGGGACTTCGACCTGGGTAACCGAAAGCCGGAAGAAGAGGTCCTCACGAACCGAGCCGTTGGTGATCGCGTCTTCGAGGTTCTTGTTGGTCGCGGCGATCACACGCACGTCGACCTTGATCGTCTTCTGAGAGCCGATGCGCTCGACCTCGCCTTCCTGCAGGACGCGGAGCACCTTGGCCTGGGCGCGGGCGCTCATGTCGCCGATCTCGTCGAGGAAGATCGTGCCCTTGTGCGCCATCTCGAACTTGCCGATCTGCCGCTCCGTGGCGCCGGTGAAGGCGCCCTTCTCGTGGCCGAAGAGTTCGCTCTCGATGAGCTCCTCGGGAATCGCCGCGCAGTTGACGGAGACGTACGACTCGTCCGCCCGCGAAGAGAGGCGGTGAACCTCGCGGGCCACCAGTTCCTTGCCGACTCCGCTTTCGCCGCGGATCAGCACCGTTGCGTTGGTGGGAGCGGCCTTCCGGATCCTCGCGAAGACCTGATGAATGGCGGCGCTGTTTCCCACGAGGTCGCTCGGACCGTTGGTCTCGAGGCGAAGCCTCCGGTTCTCGATGACCAGCCGCCGCTTTTCGAGCGCGTTGCGCGCGGCCACCAGGAGTTTTTCCGTCTCGGGCGGCTTCTCCAGGAAGTCGAAGGCCCCGAGGCGCGTGGCCTCGACCGCGGTCTTCACCGTCCCGTGTCCCGACAACATGATCACCGGCACGTCCTTCGCCCGCTCGCGGAGCAGGCGCAGGGTTTCGAGGCCGTCGAGGCCGGCCATCTTCACGTCCAGGACCACGAGGTCGATCTCGGAGCGTTCGATGACCTGCACGGCTTCGGGGCCCGACGACGCCGTCTCGCAATCGAAACCCTCGAATTCGAACATCATCGTCAGTGAACGGCGGATGGCGTCCTCGTCATCGACGACGAGAATCCGGGGACGAACGGGGGAGAGTTTCATGATGGCTCAGGAGGATGGCGGGTGATTCTCACTCAGGAGCGCCATCAGACCCGCTTCGTCGAGGATCTTGATTCCGAGAGCCTTGCCCTTTTCGAGCTTCGACCCGGCGTCGTCGCCGGCCACGATGTAGTCCGTCTTCGACGAGACACTCGAAGTGACGCGGCCGCCCCGCCCCTCGATGAGGCGCTTCGCTTCATTGCGGTCCATCCCGGTGAGCACGCCGGTGAGGACGAACTGGAGGCCCTCGAGCGTCCGCGGCTGTTCGGGCCCCCCCGAGATTGCGGCAAGAGACACCCCCGCCTCCGCGAGCCGCTTGAGGAGATCCTGGTTCTGCTCCGCTTCGAACCATTCGCGCAGCGAAGCCACCACCGCCTCGCCGATTTCGGGCACCGCGTCGATCTCCTCGGGCGTCGCCCCGGCCAGCGCCTCCATCGACCCGAATCGACGCGAAAGCAGCTCGGCCGCGCGTTCGCCGACGAAGCGGATGCCGAGGCCGAAGAGCAGACGCTGCAGGCCGGCGGCACGACTCTTGTCGATGGATGCGACGAGGTTGCTGGCGGACTTCTCACCCATGCGTTCGAGCTGCGCCAGCGGCCCGGTTTCAAGACTGTAGAGGTCGGCGATGTTCTTCACCGCGCCGGTCTCCACGAGGACCGCCACGAGTTTGTCGCCGAGACCCTCGATGTCCATCGCCTGCCGCCGGGCGTAGTGCTTGATCCGCTCTTCGATCTGCGCCCTGCAACTCGCGTTCGGGCAGCGCAGGTCGACTTCTCCCGCGATGGCGGCGACGTGGGTTCCGCACGCCGGGCAGGCCTCGGGCATTGTGAAAGGGGCCGCGCCATCGGGCCGGGCGGTGAGGACGACCTCGACGATCTTCGGGATGACCTCGCCGCCGCGCTCGACCACCACCAGGTCGCCGACGCGGATGTCCTTGCGCGCGATCTCATCGGCATTGTGGAGCGTCGCGCGGGCCACTGTGGTTCCCGCGACGAACACCGGTTCGAGGTGCGCCACCGGGGTCAGTTTGCCCGTGCGCCCGACCTGGACATCGATATTCAGGAGGCGCGTGGTGGCGCGTTCCGCGGGGAACTTGTACGCGATCGCCCATCGCGGGAACTTCGAGGTCGACCCGAGTTCGCGCTGCAGGGACAAGGAGTCGATCTTGAGCACCACGCCATCGATGTCGTAGTCGAGGGAGTCCCGCAGGCTCTTGAGTTCGGAACAGCGCGCCAGGGCTTCGTCGATCGTGGCGCAGGCCCGGATCTCCGGGTTGGTCCGGAGGCCGAGGTCGCGCAGGAGGGCCAGGGCCGCGGAGTGGGTCTTCGGTTCCGATCCGGAAACCCGCGCGATCGAATAGAGGAACAACTCGAGGCCGCGCTCGGCCACCTGACGCGGGTCGAGCTGCTTCATGGCCCCCGAAGCGGCATTCCGCGGATTGACGAAGGGCTCTTCGCCGTTTCGCGTCCGCTCGTCGTTGAGGCGAGCGAAGACCGACCGGGGCAGGTACACCTCGCCGCGGACTTCGAGGAGTTCGGGAACCGCGAGCCCGGACCGGCCCGCAGTGAGGGTCAGGGGCAGCGAGCGGATGGTGCGAGCGTTTCCGGTGACGTCGTCACCGATCTTTCCGTCACCCCGCGTGACCGCGCGCGACAGGACGCCGTTCTCATACGTCACCGAAAGCGACAACCCATCGATCTTGGGCTCGGCCACATACGAGAGGGGCGTGTCGCCGAGCTGCCGCCGGACCCGCACTTCGAACTCACGCACTTCGTCTTCGCTGTACGTGTTCTCGAGGCTCAACATCGGTTCCTTGTGGGTGACCGACGGGAACTCGGAGAGCGGGGCGCCGCCCACGCGCTGGGTGGGGGAATCGGGCGTGATGAGTTCGGGGTGCGCGGCTTCGAGATCCTTGAGTTCGCGGTCGAGCGCGTCGAACTCCTGATCCGTGATCTCGGGCGTGGAAAGGACATAGTAGAGATGCTCGTGCCTGCGTATCGCCGCGCGGAGCTGCTCGGCGCGGGTCGCGGGTTCCTTTGCGCCCGCGGGGCTCATGGTTCCGTCGCTTTTTGCGCGGCGTCCGCGAGAGCTTGGGCGCGCGCTTCGATCACCGAGAAGCCGGCTCCCGAAAGCGGCCTCTCCCGCAGGCGGGCGCAGGCCTGCCGGACTCCGCGGTAGATCACGAGGGCCGCTTCGATATCGCGGTCCTGGTGTTCGGTGCGCTGTCCGATCTCGAGCGTCCGGATCGCGGCGGCTGAAGCCTGGGGGAGCGGCGCCAGGTTCCGCATGGCGCTTTCCGCCTTGTCGACCAGGGCTCGCGCGGCGGCCTTCCGGGGGCGAGGGAGTTCGTCGAGGGCGGCGTAATGGCTGACCCACGCATCGGCGGCGAGTCCGCGGATCACCGACGGGGCGGCCAGAAGAGGCAGGCCCAGCGCCACGGTGAGAACGAAGAGCAGCGTCGACGATCGCCCGGATTTCCCCTTTGCCGCGGCCATGACCTTCGCCTGGACGGAATCAGTGGTCGCGCGCGAGGATGAAGTCGGGCAGGGTCATGAGCGCCGTTCGTTCCGGCGAAGGAGCGAAAACCGAGAGCGCCGCGCGGGCCGCCTCGGCCTGCCGGACCGCCATGGCTTCGGCGCGTGCGATCGCCCCCGAACGTTTCGCCACCGCCACGATCTCGGGATGGGAAACGCGGTCGAAGCCGCGGTCCTCCACCACGGTTTCCACCATGGCCCGGGTCTCGGGGTCGCCCTTTTCCAGCATGTAGATGATGGGCAGGGTGAGTTTTCCCTCGCGCAGATCGAGGCCCACCGGCTTTCCGAGCTTCTTCTCGGAAGCGGTGAAGTCGAGAAGGTCGTCCTTCATCTGGAAGGCGAGGCCCAGCGCGAGTCCGTAGGCCGAGAGGGCCTGTTCCTCGGAAGGCGAGGCGTTGCCCAGGATCGCGCCGATGCGCATGCAGGCGGCGAAGAGGTCGGCGGTCTTTCGGCGGATGATGTCGATGTGCTGGTCCTCGCGCACGGAGAGATCGGCCTCGCGCTCGATCTCGAGCACCTGTCCCTCGATCATGCGCAGGGTGACGTCCGAAAGCAGGCGCAGGATCCCGAGATTGTCCTGGGTCAGCGCCATCGCCATCGACTTCGTGTAGAGGAAGTCGCCGATCAGGACCGTGGTTTTGTTGCCCCAGCGGGAATTGGCGCTCTTGCGCCCGCGCCTGGTCGCCGCCTCGTCGATGACGTCGTCATGGAGGAGGGTCGCGGTATGGATGTACTCGACCACCGCGCCGAGCGTGATCATCCGGTCGCTCGAGTGGGAGAAAAGGCGGGACGCGAGCAGAAGCAGGGCGGGCCGGATGCGCTTGCCGCCGGCGTCGCGCACGTGCGAGGCCACGTCCGAAATGACCTTCAGGTCGGAGAGGAACTCGTCGCGAAACACCCGCTCGACCCGGATGAGGTCGGTTTCGACCAGGCCGAGAATATCGGGCAGGGCCATCCCCGACGACGGGAGGGGCGGGGGTTCCACGGTGGGGGTGGCGAGCAGGTTCAAAGGAGTAGTGCGCGGATCTTAGCGAAGAGGGCCGTCTCACGCGCAGCCCGCCGCCCTTTTGTTCCCCCAGGGCGAACTATCGATAGTTCGTGAACTGCATGTCGATGTCGAGCCCCTTGGCTTCGCGGAGCATCGCCATCACGGCCTGGAGATCGTCGCGGCTTTTCCCGGTCACGCGGAGTTGTTCCCCCTGGATCGCCGCCTGCACCTTCATCTTGGAGTTCTTGATGATCTTCACGATCTCGCGGGACTTTTCGATGGGGATGCCGCTCTGCATCGTGACCTTCTGGCGCGCCGTGCCGCCAAGCGCCGCCTCGGGCTCTTTATAGGTGAGGGCCTTGATCGAGATCCCGCGCTTCATCAGCTTGCTCTCCAGAATGTCGCGGACCGCCTTGAGCTTGTAGTCGTCCACCGAGGTGAGGGTGAACTCCTTGTCGCCGATCTCGATGTTGGACTTGGAGTCCTTGAGGTCGTAGCGGGTCTGGATCTCCTTGAGCGCCTGGGCGACCGCGTTTTTCACCTCCTGCTGGTCGATCTCGCTGACGATGTCGAATGAACTGTCGGCCATGATGTGTTTAACCTTCCGATGAGAGGTAGGTGTAGCCCTCGAGGCCTTCTTCGTACCGCTTCATCAGGCGGCCCGATTCGGCCATGGTCAGGCGCTTCTCGCGCAGGGCGACTTCGACCGCGCGCCGAACCCGGGCGATGAGGTCGTCCTTGTTGTACTGGACGTAGCTCAAGACCTCGGTGACGGAGTCGCCCTCGACCACGTGCTGGACGCTGTAACCGTCGTCGGCGAGCTTCACATGCACCGCGTCGGTGTCGCCAAAGAGGTTGTGCAGGTCGCCCAGGATCCCCTGGTAGGCGCCCCCGGGGAAGGTGGCGATGTGGTACGTCCCGCCGTTCAGGGCCTGGCGGGGCAGGGAAA
>CAZBTT010000204.1:0-8303 GCA_964494295.1 uncultured Acidobacteriota bacterium | reverse complement strand
CGATGTCTCGGGGCGCCTCGGTTGGGAAGGTCGGCAGAAGCTGATGCTCGCCGCCGCGGAAAACCCCAACGCTCCCGCCACGGACCCGAAGTTCAAGACCATCGGGGAACAACTTTCGAACCTGCTCCACTTCGCGTGGGGCCCAGGCGCGCTTGCGAGCCCCCTCGGGGGACAATCGAAGCCCGAAGTGCTTGGACGGCTCCTCGCGGGTTACGACCGCTTCTACCCCGCGATTCAGGACCTCGACGCGCGCCGTATGGCCGATCGCGACGACGATCCGGCAACAACCATCGACGATCTCTGGGGAGAGATGAAGATGCCGATCCTCTATTTCGGCAACACGCGCATGCCCGGCGACTGGCTCCTGAACGGCATCTACTCCGCGCAGAAGAGCGGCTCGGCCGACGTCACCATCCACGTTCTCGAGGGCTACGGCCATCTCGACGTCCTGGTGAGCGAGCACGCGCGCCGCGAAGTCTTCGAGCCCACTCTGGCCTGGATGAAGAGCCGGGCAATCGATGCACGTTTGACAGTGACACCGGCGAAGGATTAGACATCTCTCACACCACGTTCGGGCGGATTTGCAACGTTCCAAATTCTTCAAAAGAATCACCCACCCGTTTCCAAACTAGGAGTCCCCAAATGCGTTTCTTCTCTCTCCGAGCCGGGATAGCACTCGCTCTCGGGTGTGTCCTGGGGCTGGCCCCGACCCTCGCCCGTGCTCAGGCCACCGGTTCGATCTCCGGCACCGCGAAGGATGAATCGGGCGCCGTCCTCCCCGGCGTCACCATCGAGGCCACCAACGTCGGCACCAACAGCGTGCGCACCGCGACCACGGGTCCCGACGGCTTCTACACGATTCAGCTCGTGCAGCCGGGTTCCTACAATGTGCGCGCGACCCTCTCGGGCTTTTCGGTGTTCTCACGCAGCGGCGTCAAGGTGAACGTGTCCGAAACCGCGCTCGTCAACGTGCCGATGAAGGTGGGCGGACAGTCCGAGACGGTGGACGTGACCGGCGAAGCGCCGCTCATCGAGACCGGCAACGCCACCCTCGGCATCGTCATCGACGAGAAGAAGGTGGTCGACCTGCCGCTCAACGGCCGCAACTTCACGCAGCTCGGCACCCTGATCCCGGGTGTGGTGGCCCCTCCTGCCGGCCTCGGCGGCCAGAACGGCGATGCCACCCCCGGCGGTTTCGGCAACGTCACCGGCGGCTTCAACGTCAACGGTCAGCGCAACCAGTCGAACAACTTCCTGCTCGACGGCGCCACCAACAACGACACCTTCAACACGGGTTTCGTTCTTCGCCCGCCCCCCGACGCGATCCAGGAGTTCAAGATCCTCACCCACTCCTACAGCGCCGAGTACGGCCGTAACTCCGGCTCCGTCGTGAACGTCGTCACCAAATCGGGATCGAACAACTGGCACGGCGGGGTGTGGGAGTTCAATCGCGACGGCAAGTTCCAGTCGCGGAACTTCTTCGTCCCCGAAACCCAGCCCAAGCCCAAGCTCAAGCAGAACCAGTTCGGCGCCTCCCTCGGCGGACCGATCATGAAGGACAAGCTCTTCGCGTTCGGCTACTACGAGGGGTACCGCAACACCCGCGGCACGACGCAGAATCTCCTGGTTCCGACCGCGGCCCAGCGCGCGGGCAACCTCGGCGGCACCGTGCGCGACCCGCTCACCGGTCAGCCCTTTCCCGGCGGCGTCATTCCCGCGAACCGGATCAGCCCCATCTCCGCGAAGTTCCTGACCGACTTCATGCCTCTTCCGAACTCGGGAACGAACCGCTACATCGTGTCCCCCGACGTTGTCGACAACCGCGACCAGGCCGGCGGGCGTCTTGACTACAAACTCTCGGACAAGCACCAGATGATCGGACGGTTCCTCTGGAGCCGGACAAAGGCGGAGACGCCGCGAACCGTACAGCCCGCCGACGGTCTCGCCAAGGCCAAGCTTTGGGACGTGATGATCTCCGACACCTACATGTTCAGCCCCAACGCCATCAACCAGCTTCGCTTCTCGGTCAACAAGATCGACGCGCAGCCCGCGGTGACCTCGGGCCTGACGAACTCCGCGTACGGCATCAACGTGCGCAACACCAACCCGCTCGCCGTGGGCCTGCCTTCGATCGTGATCTCGGGGTTCCCCGGCCTCGGCGACGCGCAGCAGCCCTTCGTTCAGCGCAACAACGATGTCTACCAGCTCACCGATGATTTCTCGTGGCTGCGGGGCAAACACTCGTTCAAGTTCGGCCTCGATGTGCGACAGGAACACATGTTCATCGCTTTCATCAACCGTCCAAACGGCGACTTCAACTTCTCGGGCGCCATCTCCGGAAGCGCGCTCGGCGATTTCCTGCTCGGGTATCCCGCCCAGTTCCGCGCGACCACGCAGCAGGGCATCCAGGACGGCACGGGCTGGTCGTACTCGGGTTACATCCAGGACGAGTTCCGGTACTCCGATCGGCTGACCCTCAATCTCGGTCTCCGCTACGAACTGGCGAAGCCCTTCGTCGAGAAGGAGAACCGGATCGTCGTGATTGACCCGACGAAGAAGTCGACGGTTCAGCCTCTGGCTCCCCAGGGCTTGCTCTACCCCGGGGACGCTGGCATTCCCGACGGCGGGTACAAGACGGACAAGAACAACTTTGCGCCCCGTCTGGCTTTCGCGTGGGATCCGACGGGCAAGGGTAAGACCAGCATCCGCGGCGCGTGGGGCATCTTTTACGACTCCCTCGCCGGGCAAGGCGACCTCTTCCAGGCCGGCGTTCTCGCCCCGCCCTTTACCCCGCTCGTCGAGCTCAACGCGACTGCGGCGAACCCGTTCCTCACCTTCGCCAATCCCCTCGGCACCGGCTCGCAGACGCCGAATCTCTTCCCCCCCAACCTCACCATCATCGGCTGGGGACCGACCTTCGACACGCCTTCGGCCATGCACTACAACCTCACGGTCCAGCAGCAGATCGGCGACAACCTGGGTCTGGAGATCGGCTACGTCGGTTCGCGCGGCAAGAACCTTCCGATGTTCATCGAGATCAACCCCATCGTGACGCCGCCGTCGACCCGCAAGTACCCGGCATTCGCTCTCCTCCGGCCGACCATGACCGTGGCCGAGTCCTGGTACAACTCGCTTCAGGCGTCGCTCCGCATGCGGCCGACGAAGGGGATCAACTTCCTCGCTGCGTACACTCTCGGCGACGCCAAGGATCACGTGTCGGGTCTCAACATCGGCGGCGAGAACCGTCAGGTTCTTCCCGTCACCCTCGGCGACGACGCGAGCCTGCAGGCCGCGCTCGATCAGGAGAAGGGGCCGGCGCTCTTCGACGTGCGTCATCGCTTCGTCTTCAGCTTCGGCGCGGAACTTCCGAAGTTGTCCGACCGGTCGGCGGCGACGCGGTATGTCCTTGGCGGCTGGCAGCTCAACGGAATCTTCCAGGCCCAGACCGGTTTCCCGTTCACGGTCACCGATCCCGTCCTCGCCTTGAACGGTTTCACCAACCGACCGAACATGACCTGCGATCCCAACGAGGGCGCTCCGAAGACCGTGACTCAGTGGTTCAACACGAACTGCTTTGCCCGCCGCGCCGCCGCCAACACCACGGGCCTGTCGTCGCAGCCACGTAACGCGGTCCGCGGCCCCGGCTTCAACCGCACGGACCTGTCGATCTTCAAGAACTTCGCGTTCTCGGGGAACAAGCAGATCCAGATCCGCATTGAGGGTTTCAACATCTTCAACCAGGAGCGGTTCGGCCAGCCCGTGAACAACAGCAGCGCCGCGAACTTCGGCCAGATCACAAGCGCCGACGACGGCCGGATTATTCAATTCGGAGCCAAATTCACGTTCTAGGTCCTTGAATCGGGGAGGGCTGACGCCCTCCCCGACTCAAATAGAATCCGGCCCATGAAACGGCGAGATTTTCTGGGTCGGGCTACCGCGGGCGCGACCGTTCTGGGATTCCCGGCGATCGTGAGATCGCAGGCCAACACTCCCCAGGTCGTCTCCGGTGTCCAGGCCGGCGACGTCACCGGCGGTAGAGCCATCATCTGGTCGCGTTCCTCTCAGCCCGCCGAGATGGAAGTGGAGTGGGCCACGAACGAACGCTTCGAGAACTCGACCATCGTTGGGAACTCCTTCGCGCTCCGGAGCACCGGCCTGTGCGCGAAGGCCGACATCCAGAAGCTCCCTGCGGGCGAAACCATCTTCTACCGCGTTCGCTTCCGCGACCTCGCCGACTCGCGCGTCTTCGGCCCGCCGGTGAGCGGCCGCTTCAAAACTCCACCCGCCGACGGACGCGACGTGAGCTTCATCTGGGGCGCCGACACCGTGGGCCAAGGCTACGGCATCAACCCCGCCATGGGCGGTCTCAGGATGTACGACACGATGTCCCGCGCCGAGGCTGACCTCTTCATCCACACCGGCGACACCGTCTATGCGGATCAACCCGTGCTGGCCGAGATGCGGGCGGGAGATGGAACCACGTTCAAGAACCTCACCACCCCGGCCAAGTCGAAGGTGGCGGAGACCCTCGATGAGTTCCGCGGCCAGTGGGAGTACAACCTCCTCGACGAGAACTTCCGCCGCTTCAACGCCCAGATCGCGCAGTTCGTTTTGTGGGACGACCATGAGGTCCGCAACAACTGGTACCCGGGCCAGATCCTGGACGACCCGCGGTACCTGATCGAGCCGCGAGTGGACGTGCTGGCCTCACGGGCCCGCCGCGGCTTCTTCGAGTTCACGCCGATCCGCGGCCTCGAACCAACCGCCGCCAAAATCGACCGCGTGCTGCCGTTTGGGCCGCTGCTTGATGTTTTCGCGCTGGACATGCGGAGCTACCGGGGCGCCAATGGCGCGAACCGTGAGCCGAAGCTCGACGCGAACTCCGCGCTGCTCGGGCCTTCCCAGCTCGCCACTTTGAAGCGATCCCTGCGTTCCTCGCGCGCGGTGTGGAAGGTCATCGCGTCCGACATGCCGCTGGGTCTGGTGGTCGGAGATGGACCAGGCCGATACGAGGCGGTCGCCAACGACGACCCGGACGCGCCCGGCGGCCGCGAGCTGGAAATCTCCGACCTGCTCTCCTTCATCAAACGCGAGCGGATCTCCAACATCGTCTGGATCACGGGCGACGTGCACTACGCGGCGGCCCATCGCTACTCGCCGGAAGACGCGACGTTCACGGACTTCAATCCGTTCTGGGAGTTCGTCGCCGGCCCGCTGCACGCCGGCACCTTCGGACCCAATGGGCTCGACAAGACTTTCGGCCCCTCCGTCCGGTATCTCTCGATACCGAAGGGGATGAGACCGAACCAACCGCCCTCGGCAGGCCTGCAGTTCTTCGGCAAGGGGACGGTCGACGGGCGCACACGTGAACTCACGGTGAGCCTGCATGACCTCTCCGGCAAGAGGCTCTGGAGCATCTCTCTGCCCTCGGTCACCGAATGAGGGCGCACAAGATCGCGGCGATCCCGGGCGACGGCATCGGCCCGGAGGTCCTCGGGGCGGGACTCCAGATTCTTGAAGCCGTCGAGAAGGTCGAGGGGTTCCAGCTCAACACCATCCACTTTCCCTGGGGCTCGGAGTTCTATCGGCAGCACGGGAGAATGGTGAAGGAGGGTGGAATCGAGTCGCTGCAGACCTTCGACGCCATCTACTTCGGCGCGGTCGGCTCGAAGGATGTGCCCGATCATGTGACGGTGTGGGACCTGATCCTGCCCATCCGGCAGAAGTTCGATCAGTACGTGAACCTGCGCCCGATGCGCCTGCTCCCCGGGCTCACGTCGCCGCTGGCTTCAAGAAAGCCCGCAGACATCGACATGGTCTGCGTGCGCGAGAACACCGAAGGGGAGTACACGGGCGCAGGCGGTTTCGTCCACCGCGGCCGGCCGGGCGAACTTGCGAACGAGGTGGCGACGTTCACCCGGGTCGGGATCGAGCGAGTGGTTCGGTTCGCGTGCGAGCTGGCCAGAACGCGGCCCCGGAAGCTCCTCGCCTCCGCGACCAAGTCCAACGCGCTTCGCCATTCGATGGTGTTGTGGGACGAAGTGGTCGAGGACGTGTCCTCTCAATTCCCGGACGTGACCGTGCGCCGGTATCACGTCGACGCGCTGGCCGCGCGTATGGTCACTCAGCCGGACACGCTCGACGTGATCGTAGCGAGCAACCTCTTCGGCGACATCCTCACCGACCTCGGCGCGGCGATCTCGGGATCCCTGGGCACAGCACCTTCCGGCAATCTCGACCCAACACGAAGTCACCCGTCGATGTTCGAGCCCATCCACGGGTCGGCCCCCGACATCGCGGGCCGCGGAATCGCGAACCCGATCGGCGCGGTGTGGGCGGGCGCGATGATGCTCGAGCACCTCGGCGAGCGGCCGGCGGCGGCGCGCATCATCCGCGCCATCGAGAAGGTGACGCTCGAGGGCAGGGTGCGCACGCCCGACCTTGGCGGCTCCTCCAACACGGCGGACATGACCAAGGCGCTTCTTGACGCACTCTGAGTCACGGTTACCATGCCACGCAGGAACATCTCATCGGGCACGAAGTGGGAACCCGTGGTCGGCTATTCCCGAGCAGTTCGAGTCGGACCACATGTCCATGTGGCGGGAACCACCGCGGTGGACGCCTCGGGCGCCCTCGTCGGACCGGGCGACGGTTACGCCCAGACGGCGTTCATTCTCCAGAAGATCGGCCGCGCCCTTGAAGAGGCCGGGGCCTCGTTTTCGCACGTGATCCGCACCCGCATGTTCGTGACCGACATTTCGCGATTCGAGGAGTACGGCCGGGCCCACGGTGAGGTCTTCGGGAGCATCCGGCCCGCGTCCACGATGGTGGAGGTGAAGGCGCTCGTGGATCCTCAGATGCTGATCGAGATTGAAGCCGACGCCTACGTCGAGACATAGTCCGGTTCTCGCGCGCACATGGCGCAAGGCGCTTGGTCTCGGCGCGATCGCCTTCATCCTCCTGAATGTGTTCGCGTATGGGCATGCTTATTCGATGACCCACTTCAGCGGGACCGGGGTGCGCACCGGGCGTCCGGAGACGCTCACGTTCGTTCAGAAGCTGCGCGTGGCCGCGGCCGGTGTCGAGCTTCCGAAGCCGCGCAATGAGTCGACGCCGCTCGACCGCGGCATGTCGTTTGAAACCTGGACGATCCCGGTGGACGCGTCCGTCACACTCGAAGCGTGGAGCGTGTGCGCGGTCGAAGCACGTGGTGTTGTGGTTCTATTCCACGGCTACGCGGATCGGAAGTCGTCGATCCTGGCCGAGGCCAGGGCGTTCCTCGATCAGGGCTGGAGCCCGATCCTGGTGGACCTTCGAGGCAGCGGCGGCTCCTCGGGTGAGGTCACGAGCATCGGCTACCACGAGGCGAAGGACGTCGAGGCTTCGGTTCGATTCGTCCGCGCCCGCGTCGGCGGAGCGCCCGTGGTGGTCTGGGGCGTCTCGATGGGAGGAGCGGCGGCCCTTCGGGCGGTGGGTGAGTTGGGGGTTCGAGTGGACGGCCTCATCGTGGAGGCGCCGTTTGCGACTTTGCGCAGCGCGGTGGTGAATCGTTTCAACTCAATGGGCGTGCCCGCCTGGGGACTCGCGGATCTCCTGGTCTTCTGGGGAGGGCGCCAGCACTCCTTCGACGGTTTCGCGCACAACCCGGTGGACTACGCGCGCGGCGTGCACGCGCCCACACTCCTCTTCCTTGGAAGTCGAGATGAACGGGTCCTGATGCCCGAAGGCCGGGCGATCTTCGAGGCGTTGCCCGCGGCGAAACAGTTCGAGGTCTTCGACGGGCTCGGCCATCAGTCCCTGTTTCGCGGAAATCCGGACCAGTGGACCCGCGTGGTGAGCGCCTTCCTGGTGCGGGTCGGGACGTAGTCTGGGACTACGCGCTACACAGGTCGAGCCAGGATTCGTGCTGCTTCTCCTGTCCGGTCACGACCCGGCGGAACGTCTCGGCGATTCGTGTGGTGACCGGTCCGCGGACGCCCGTGCCGATTCGGCGGAAGTCGAGTTCGCGAATGCCCAGCACCTCGGCGGCGGTGCCGCAAACGAATAGCTCGTCGGAAACATAGAGCTGGTCGCGGGTGAGCGGCTCCTCGCGGACTTCGTAGCCGAGGTCGCGTGCGAGGATGATCACGCTGTCCCGGGTGAGGCCCTCGAGGACGGTGGTCCGGTGCGGGGTGTAGATGACGCCCTTGCGGACCGCGAAAAGATTCTCACCGGTGCCCTCGGCGACGAGGCCGGTGGGATCGAGCATCAGGGCCTCATCGAAACCAAGCCGCGCGGACTCGGTCCTCGCCAGGACGGAGTTG
>CAZBTT010000203.1:0-8321 GCA_964494295.1 uncultured Acidobacteriota bacterium | reverse complement strand
CGGCTCGAAGGACAATAACCGCGACGAGCATGACCGACATCCGCGCGAGGTCACGAAGGTGTGGCACGACCCGGCGAACGGGACATTCTGCGCCCTGGCACGTGAACATCACCGGTGCTATGACGCGAAGGCGCTGGATCTGCTCCTGGAATCTCTGGCTGTCACGCCAACAGCCGTAGCCAGGTGACCGAGAACTCAGGATTGGCGAAGACCTGCTCCGGTTTTCGAGCGAGCAGCACGCCGTGCGATGAAGTCGGACTCAGCTAGCCACATCACACCGGTCAACACTGCGGGAGACAGCGTGGCGGCGCGGTTCCGGCATCTTTCGACTTCCTGATGAACGGCACATCCCTTGGCCTGCGCTATCCCGAAGGCCTGCGCTCTACTTTCGACGGCGCGATCCGGCTTCAAGGGACCACACAATCTCACTGGCTTACCGGCAACCTCGTGGTTTCGAAGGCGCACTGGACGCGCAAGTACACGATCGCTTCCGAGCTTCTCGGATCGCAAGGAGAGTCCAGGGGCTTCTCCCGCGGCTCGACCAGCTTCAGCGCCTCGCCCATGCATCTGGACATCGCCATCAAGGCCCCGGGCACACTGCGGCTCGACAACAACCTTGCCGAGCTCGTAGCGTCGGCGGACCTGACGCTCACCGGATCGCCGGTGGAGCCGCAGTTGATGGGCCGCGTCGAAATCGAGCGAGGCAAGGTCTTTTTCCGCGGAAACACCTACGAAGTCCGCAAAGGAGTCGCCCATTTCTCGAACCCCCGGGAGATCAATCCCGTTTTCGACATCGAAGCGGATACCAGGATGCGCAACCACCGGCTCACCCTGCAAGCGAACGGAACGCTCGATCGTGTGTCGACCAGGATCACGTCGGACCCGCCGCTCACCTCCCCGCAGATCGCAAGCCTCCTCACCGGCGGCGATCCAGACGATCCGGCGAACTTGGGTACGGCCGTCGATGCCAAAACGCTGGGTGTGGGCGGCGTCAACTCGCTCGCTTCCTCGGTCGTGGAGGAGGCGATAACCGGGAGGGTTGCTCAGGGTGTCGGCCTTTCTCGTTTCTCGATCGACCTCGGGAACAAGGGATTCCTCAATGGAGCGGGAGCGCGACTGACCTTGGGTAAGAGGGTCGGACGCGATTGGGAGATCCTCTATTCGAGGGAACTCGGAGGCGAGGGCGACCAGACCGTGACCGCCGAGTACTCCCTCTCGAATCGTTTTTCGCTGATCCTGACCTGGGACGAGCGGCGCGGGATTGGCGCCGATGTTCGGACACGGTTCGTTCTGGACCGGAAATGAAGGCGCTCCTCCTCCGCCTCTTGCTGGCAGTCCTCATTGCCCTGGGCCTGGCTCCGGTGGGGGCTCTGGCCCAGACTGCTTTCCCCGTGGTTTCGAGCCTCGAACTGCGGGGCGCGAGCGATCCCACGGTCGCCCGCTACCTCACAATCCAGGCCGGAGAACCAGGTGACCCGGAGAAGATCCGATCCAGTGTGCTGCTCCTTTCGGCGATGGACCTCTTCGATGAGGTAAAGGTGGAGCAGGCGGAGGAAACAGACGGTCGTCTCCGCTTGATCTTCCACGTCGCGGAGACGCCGCGGGTGGGCGAGATCCTGTTCGTGACGCCGTCGAACGGGTCCGGACCCGATGTCCCCGTGGGTGGCTCCCTCGCCAAGGAGCTTGGGCGAGCCTCCGGCCTGCGGGCCCGCGAACCGTTCCGGGAAGGTGCGCTCGTGGACGCCTCGGCGCGGATGACGGAGTGGCTTCGGGCGAACGCCTATCCCCGCGCGACCGTTGTGATCGAGCCTCAGCCCGGAGTGGCGCCCTCGCGGTACCTTGGTTTCGTCCGTGACTTGAAGATCCGCGTGCTGCACGCGAAGCCCGAGACGCTGGTGTCGTCGCGAATCGATGGCTGGCCCACGACACTGCCTGCCCCGAAGTCGCCGGCCCAGCGAGGCGACGAACTGACCGTCGAGAGACTCGACCGCTGGAAAGAGGACCTTTTGCGCCAGCTTTGGAAGAGTGCCTACTATCGGGCGCAGGTGAAGACGGTCAGCGTCGACGGAGACCTCGTCTTCTTTGTGAGCCCCGGCCTGCCTTTCGACCTGAATCTCGGCCTTCTGGGAGAGGACGCGAAAGCGAAAGCCCGCTCGCGATTCGAGGACGAAGGGCTGTCCCAGGAGGCCATCGAGGAAACGCTGTCGGCCATCGAGTCCGATTACGTGAAGCGCGGGTATCGCGACGTGGACGTCGATTTCCAGGAGGTTCCCGCAGGCGAACGGGCATCGGGTGAGTTCGTGGTGCGGGTGGGTCCGGTGTGGATCCTCACCGGCATCAGCTATCAGATCAACGGTCTGCCGGCCGAGGCGCCACCGGGCTCGAATCTCAGCCTCGGCCCCTGGATCGACAGTGAGATCGGGGATGAGAAGCAACGCTTGCTGGCGCAGTTCGTCCAAGAGGGTCATGCCGGGGCGAAGGTGACCCACGAGGAATCGGGGGAGCCGGGAAGCGCCCGGGTCATCTTCAAGATCATTCCCGGCTCCTTGACCAAGATCGGTTCGGTGATCCTTCAAGGCGCGCCACCGCCCGCCGACCGCAGCCAGGCCGCCGCCATCGAACTGCTCTCACGTGAAGGGGCGCCGCTCAGGAACGCGGAACTGGCCCGGGATCGGAATGCTCTTCTCGCCTCCCTTCGCGACGACGGCTACATCGATGCTCGCGTCGATGTGGTCACCGATTTCTCGGACGACCAGACCAGCGTAGCGGTCACGTTTGACGTGACGCCCGGCCCGCGCATCAGAGTCGGACGGATTCTGGTGGTGGGGCTCGAAGACACGAAGGAGACCGTTGTTCTTCGGGAAAGCCGGGTGAAGGAGGGGGAGTTCCTCTCGTACCAGAAGTTGCTCGACACCCAATCAGGCTTGTCGGGAACCGGCCTCTTCACCAACGTGGAGATTCGGGAAATCCCCTCAGAGGGCGACCGCCGCGACCTCATCATCCAGGTCACAGAGGGTGCCCGCACCACAATCGTTCCCGGCCTCGGTTATGGCGAAACGGACAAGTGGCGCGCGAGCGTCGAGCTGACCCGTCTCAACATCTCGGGCCTCGGCCGCACCGCCGCGCTGTTTCTTCGTTCGTCTCTCAAAGGCTCGCGAGCGCTCCTTACCTTGACCGAGCCCTACGCATTTGGACGCCGTCAGGCTGTGAACGTGAGGCTCTACGCCGAAGACGACCGGTCCCGTGACGCCTTCGACTTTCACCGCCTGGGTTTCCAGACCCAGACCATATTCGCCTTCCGCTCGGCCAATTTCCTCGTGCAGTACACGTTCCAGAAGACCTCGACCTCGAATGTCGACCAAGACTGCGCGGAGGTCAACCGCGCCCTGTGTGACGGCAAGATCTCCGGTCCGTCGCTCGGTTTCGTCCACGACACGCGAAGCGACGCGCTCGATCCGAGGCGCGGCACCCTCTTCTCCCTGGAGACACTCCTGTCGGCGACGGCACTCGGGGGCGATTCGTTCGTGAAGGGCTCCGCGCTCATCGCGCGCTACGAAGAAGTGCGGGCCGGAACCGTCATCGCGGGCGCCGCGCGACTCGGCCTCTCGAGAGCGTTCGGCGATTCTGTCGAACTGCCCCTGCCGGAACGGTTCTTCGCCGGTGGAGCCTCTGTGATGCGCGGCTTCAAGACCGATGAGGTGGGGCCCGGGATCCTCAACCTCGACAATGTCTTCGTACCCGCGGGCGGCAACGCGCTTCTCGCCGCGGCCCTCGAAGTTCGGGTCGACGTCACGCAGAGAATCGGATTTCAGATCTTCGCGGAGACCGGGAACGTCTATTCCCGCGTTTCCGCCATCAAGCTCAAGGAGCTGCGCGAGGTGGCAGGCATCGGCCTGCGCTACCGAAGCCCCTTCGGGCCGCTGCGCGTCGATTGGGGATTCAAACTCGATCGCCGGCCCGGCGAGAGTCTTCACGCATGGCACCTTGGAGTTGGCTATGCCTTCTAACCGCTTGTCCCATACGCGTCTCGCCGCTTTTTCGCTCGGTGCGATCCTGACCCTCTGTGCCTCCGTTCAGGGGGGCACGATCGTGGAGCGGACGCTTGCTTTCGTCAACAAGAAGCCGGTGCTGCTCTCCGATGTGGCGCTCACGAAGGCCCTTCTGCAACTCGACGAGAAGGATGCGCTGGAGCGGACGATCGAGGAAGTCATGATGTACGAAGAGGCATCGCGTCTGCTCAGCGACCCGCCGCCCGCGGAAATCCTCGAGGCTGCGGTTCTGGCGCTCCGGGAGAAGGCAGGTCCTGGATTCACCACGCCGGCCCTGACCCGGAAGGCCGTGATCCAGCTCGCGATCAAGAGCTACATCGACGTCAGGCTCCGCCCGCTCGTCCGGGTCGACGACGCGGAGGTCCGGAAAGTCTTCAACGACAGACTCGCGAACGCGGCGCTCCCCGAGGCCTTCAGTGTGGTCGCCCCGGAAATCCGCGAGCAGCTCGAGCGGCGCGCCCTCGATCAGCGCATCGAAGAGTGGGTGACATCATTGCGTCGGCGCGAGGAAGTGCGGCGGCCGCAGCCGCGCTGATCGCCGCGTTACGCCTCAGCGAAAACGCAGGCGGAACAGATCGACAAAGGCGGCGAGGCCGCGCCCGAAGCTCACACGCGACTGCTCGTCGTTCCGCCAGGTCACGGGCACCTCGGTGATCCTGAAGCCGGCGCGACGCGCGAGCACGAGGGCTTCGACGTCGAAGGCGAAGCCGTCGAGTGTCGACTCAGTAAACGCGGCCCGCGCGGCCGCCGCCGAGAACAACTTGAAGCCGCACTGGGTGTCCTTGATCCCGGGGAGATGGAGCGTCCGGACCAGGAGATTGAAGAATCGGCCCGAGGTTTCGCGCATGATCGACTGCCGCTTCTCGAGGTTGGCGCCGCTGACCGCGCGCGATGCGATCGCGATCTCCGCGCCATCCGTCAGGGCCGCCTTGAGCCGGTCCAGTTCTTCGATCGGTGTCGACAGGTCGGCGTCGGACATGAGCCGCCACGCCCCCTGCGCGTTCAGCATGCCGTTGCGGACCGAATAACCCTTGCCCCGATTTCCGGGGTTCTTGAGGACACGCACCTCGGATCCGGCCTGGCCTGCGACTTCGGCGGTTCGATCGCGTGAGCCGTCGTCCACCACCACCACTTCGAAGATCTCACCGCGCGAACGCAGGAAGGGCAGGATCGTCGCGAGGGTTCCCGGGAGACGCTGCTCTTCGTTGAAGGCGGGTATGACGACGGAGAGAGAGACGGGCGCGCTCACAATCCTGCAAGTCTCTCAAAGACGTTCGGTGGAAGGTGTGCGAGCCCGAGGCTTTGGGCCGCGGCTTCGATGTCGTTGCGAATCGGTTCACGCAGGCCGGCGGCTCTGGCCGCGCGCCGCCCGAGGTTCGCCTCCAGGCTCGCCCGTTCCAAGGCGACCCCGCGGATGAAGTCCACGAGCTTTCCGGTAAGGGACTCCACGTCCCGTGCCGCAGCCGCGGCCGCGGCGAGTCTCTCGAGGCGGAGACGCGCCGCATCGTCCGTCAGCAGCAGGCGGAGTACCGCGGCGAGTTCGTCGCCTTCGCCGGGTCCGGGATTCACTCGGGAAACCATGCCAATGGGCAGGTCCTCATCGGCGGTCGAGCCCGTCGAGACGATGATCGCGCGTCCCGCCGCGAGCGCGCGCATCACCACGCCCGATGCCTCACCCCGGCTCGGAAAACGCAGCGCGACCACCACGTCCGCCGCGACCAGAGCGTCCCCCAGTGTCTCGAGATCCACCCGGCCGAGACTTGTCGCCCCCAAGCCGACATCCGCCGGGCCACCGCCCACGGTGAGGAGAGCGATGGGCCCGACCTCACGACGGACCGCATCGACCGCGGCCTGAACGATCTCGAGCGACTTGGACGAAGTGCCAAGGCCGGGAGCCAGAACCACCGGTACACTTTCAGAAAGGCCCAGTCGCCTGCGAGCGTCGGCGCGATCTGTCGTATGAGAACGGAGTACCGCGTGATGAGGCAGGTGGAGCGAGGGCGTCCCGGGAACGCGCGCGGCTACTCGAGCCGCGGTCGATCCCGAAAGGGAGACTACGGCGAGGGCTCTCTCCAGAATCTCCAGGTTCAAGGGGAAGACGCCCGTCCAGTGCCGTCCGCCCAGAGCCGATGCGATGGTCTCCGCTGCCACCGAGCCGCGCTCGCCGTGTTCTCGTCGCATCATCCGGCGATAGGCACCGAAGTCGTTCGCGTTCACGGCGAAGCCGAGAAGCAACTCGTGCAGGTTCCACTCGTGAAGAACCACGATGCCGGGAACCTTCACGGCTTCCCGATAGATGAAGCCGTGCAGCGGCGAGTTGCCCACGTGGTACATACGCAGGGTTTTTGGTTCGCTCCGCTCCACGGGGACGACGCGGAACCGATTCTTGATGGCGCCTGAGATCACATTCGGGTTCTCGACCACCAGAGTCAGCGAGAACTCCCGGCCGAGCGTCGCGAGTTGCTCCTCGACGTAATCGGCGACGCCCGATGGCTGAGGTGGCAGAGGCGACCAGACTTCGAGAGCGAGCAGCGCCGTCACTATCGGATGGTCTCCGTGAGGGTATCGATGACCGCGTCCCACTGGATGGGGGCCACCTTCCTCCGGCCGACTTCCGCCATCTCTTTGAGGCGCGAAGTCGGAGTGTTCCAGGCTCGCGTCATCTCGGCGCCGAGACCGGCCGCAGTGGGTTCGCCGATGAAACCGCTCTGCGGTGTCGCGAATTCGAGGACGCCGCCGGTGTCGTTCGTGGTGATGAGGGTTTTGCCGGAGAGGAAGGCTTCGAGCGTCACATAGCCGTAGTCCTCGTTCACCGGCGTGTAGACCGCGGCGCGGGTGGTGGCGAGAAGCGTCAGCAGGTCCTCATCCGAAACGAAACCGAGGAAGTCGACGCGCGAGGCGACACCGCGTGCCTCGGCCAGCTCCCGCAGGGAACTTTCAAGAGGTCCGCGTCCCGCGATCTTGAGCCGGACGTCTTTCGGCGTATGCGCGAGCGCTTCGATCAGGAGATCGACACGCTTGAGGCGATCGAGTCGTCCGGCGAAGAGTAGGAAGTCACCGTGCGAATCGAAGCGATACCGGCCGGAGAGCGGCGGAGGAGGATAGAGGGGCGTTGAGTCGAGACCATTGAACTTCAAGAGCCGGTCGGAAACCGTCCGTGAGATGGTGAAGCGGTCGCGGCATTCGGAGAGGGCTTTGGTGTCGAGCGAATGGATCGTGGCCTTGATCTCACTGTGCTCTTTCGATTCGGTGAAGGAGCAATATTCGCTGCCGAAGAGGTCGTAGACCTCGCGATGCTGGTGGAAGATCCAGGCGACCTTGCGCGAGTGTTCGGCGAGGAAGGTGGGGAACTTCGTGGTGATGACGAGGTCGATCTTCGCCCCGTTGCTCTCCGTGACGTCGATCAAGCGCCAGGCGAGGGCCTGCCGGACAATCTCTTCGGGCGGGTACCACTTGAAGGGCACCTGAGCGACGTCGGCCAGAAAGCCGCGCCTCGTGAGTTCGCGCTGGAGGGAGAGCACCAGCATCTCCGCGCCACCGTTGATGAACGGCGCCTGAGCGGCGCAGACCAAGATGCGTTTGGGGCTTCCGCTCAACGGAGCTTCTCTTCCAGCGCACGAAGTCTCTCGCGAAGAGAGCGGAGGGCGGCTTCGTGGGAAACCCGTCCCTTCTCGCCTTCGCCGAGCACTACGTCGATCCTCCGCGCCATTTCGTGGACATGGCGGACGAGTTCGCGCTCGAGTCCACGGTGGCGCGCGTCGACGTCATCCATCCTCTTCTGCATTTGGCCGATGACCGCGTCGTAGTGCTTGTGGGTGGCCGCGAAGTGCTCGGCGGTCCAGGTAACGAGGGCATTGTCGAGCTGGACCTGGTCGGAGTTGAATCGCTTGTATGAGTACGGCCGCCACCATCAGAGCCTGGTCATGCTGCCAAACGGCGATATCCTCATGACCTACTGCGTGCGCCAGGGCTATGAAAACGATGCCGAGGGCTACGCCTACTATGGTGTCGAAGCCATTATCAGCAAGGACAATGGCGAGAGCTGGGATATCGACAACCGCTAGATTCTGGCGACCTGGCGCGGCAAAATTTTGGACGGCGAAAACGCCTGGTGGGGCCTCGGTCAATCGACCACCACGCAACAGTTGCCCGATGGCTCGTTGGTCACAATCTTCGGTACCGGCATGCGTAACCGCAACGACCAAGTCTGGTGCATCATGGACCTCGGCGAAGTGAAGTATACGGACAGCTCCGGCCTCAGCGCCCTGCTCG
>CAZBTT010000202.1:0-8321 GCA_964494295.1 uncultured Acidobacteriota bacterium | reverse complement strand
CCCGGTGTTGGGGTTGAGGCCCAAGCCGTTCGGGCGGGGGGTCAGGCCCGGGGCATGGTTTCCGAACGGGACGCCGTTGCGCAGCGGCTGGGCCTGGGGCCAGCACTACCTTGAAGGCGGCGTCCTGGTGGCCGAGGCGAAGATGGGTCAGGGCCGCCTGATGTTGTTCGGCCCGGAGATCACGTTCCGCGCTCAGCCTCATGGGACCTTCAAGTATCTCTTCAACGGGATTTATAGGTAGCGACTCGCTCAGTCGAGTACGACAGCCGAGGGAGAGGTAGCTCATGGCGCGCTACCAGATGCTCTGGGACTGCGCGAGTTGCGGGACCACGAAGCTTCTCGGTCTCACGCGTCGGCATTGCCCAAACTGCGGCGCCGCCCAGGACGCGAAGCGCCGCTACTTCCCGGCCGAAGGCGAGGAGGTGGCGGTTGAGGGGCACACCTATGTAGGTGTGGATCGCGAGTGCCCGGCCTGCCAGACCCCCAACTCCGCGGCATCCGCCTTCTGCGTCAACTGCGGCTCGCCTCTCGATGGCGCCGTCGCGGTCCCGCTTCGCAGCGACGACTCGAAGGTTCCGCTCGACTCCGTGCCCGATCAGCCGGTGGGCGAGAACCTCGCCTTCCGGCCTTCGGCTCCGGAGGCGAAGCTCTTCTCGGGCATCGCCGTTCCGGATGAAGCGCCGCCGCGACGGAAGAAATGGCCCATGGCGGTAGCGGGCCTCGTGGCCACGACCCTCGTGGCCCTGTTCTGGACGCGCGACATCACGGCCACGGCCACGGCCCACGCCTGGGTTCGATCGATCGATGTCGAGCAGCTCACACCCACCGCGGAGAGCGACTGGCGCGATCGGGTTCCCTCCGGCGCCTACGGCATGTCCTGCCGCAGCGAGGTCCGCTCTCATCGACAGGTGGCGGATGGTGAAACCTGCTCGCCGGTGCGCCGCGACCAGGGCGACGGCACCTTCACCACCGAACAGAGCTGCACCACGAGCTACCGGTCGGAACCGGTCTACGACGACAAATGCTCGTACACCATCGACCGGTGGAAAGTGATTCGCACCGCCGAGGCCAAAGGGCAGTTCCTGACTGATGAGCCGAGATGGCCCCGCGTCACTCTTTCCCGACCCGGCGCCTGCGTGGGATGCGACCGCGAGGGCCAACGGCGGGAGGACTACAGCGTCACGTTCTCCTACGAAGACAAGTCCAGCAGTTGTTCTTTTCCCCAGGCACGCTGGGCCGCGATTCCCCTCGGCAAAGACTTCAAGGCCAAGGCGCTGGTGGTGACCGGCCTGCTGACCTGCAGCAGCATCGAGTGAGCCCGGGGCTTCATTTTTCTGGCACTATTCGCGCGTCGTCGTTCCTTTCTGGAGGCTTCATGAATCGCTTGCGCGTCGTTCGTCTGGGCGCCCTTCTCTCTGTTTCGGCTTTGTTTCCGGGAGCGGCGTCGGCCGGGCCGGGCGATGAGCGCGTGCTCCCCGCTCCCAACTACGAGCTGGCCTCCCGGTGGATGCCGTCCAAGGTGGGGAAGCTCGTGTTCGACACCAGCGTCACGCCGAGGTGGGCCGAGACCAGCGACCGGTTCTTCTACACGTTCGAAACCGCGCAGGGCCGCACCTTCCAGCTCGTCGATCCGCTGAGACGCACGAAGGTGCCGCTCTGGGACAACGCGAAGATGGCGGCCATGCTGACCACACTGACTCGCGTTCCTTTCGACTCCCAGCATCTCCCGATGGGAGCGGCGCGGCCCGCGGGAGCGGCCGAGGGCGGAGGAGGCGGCGAGCCCCCGCGCCCGCCCATGCTGAAGTGGGCGAAGAACGACACGGTGATTCAGTTCGAGATCGAAGTACCCAAGGAAGCGAAGATCCCTGGCGAGAAGCCGAAAGCGACGCCGACTCCAACGCCGACTCCGAGCCCGAGACCCACGCCAGGGACGGACGCGGCTGGCGAGCGCGATCCCGAAGAAACGAAGACCACGAAGACTCTCTACTTCGAGTACGAGATCGCCACCGGCAAGCTCTCGATCCTTCACGAGTTCGAACCCGAGGCCAAAAAGCCCGCCTGGGCGCAGATCTCGCCCGATGACAGGCCGGTGATCTTCGCGCGCGGCCACAACCTCTTCATGATGGACGCGGAGAACTACAAGTTGGCGCTCAAGGACTTCGGCGATCCGAAAGTCCAGGAAGTTCAGATCACCACCGACGGCGTCGAGCACTACAGCTTCGCCCGACGGATGAACGAACAGGCGCGCACCACGGCCCGTCGCGACCAGAAGGGCGACAACAAGCACAAAGACGGCCCTCGCGTTCCCGCGATCATGCTTCAGTGGGCGAAGGACTCCACGAAGTTCTCGGGCGTTCGCCAGGACCTGCGCAAGGTGTCCGACCTGTGGGTCATCAACTCTCTCGCCAATCCCCGGCCGAAACTCGAGACCTACCGCTACGCGATGCCGGGCGAGGAAAACGTCGATCAGGCCGAACTGCTGATCTTCGATCGCGAGACGAAGGCCCGCGTCGCCGTCAAAGCCGACGCGTTCAAGGATCAGACGATTCAGGTCGCGACGTCGCGCACCACCGCGCGAGCCCGTGAGAAGCAGAAGACCGAGGGTCTCTGGCTGAGCGAGACCGCGGACAAGATGTACTTCCTCCGCAACAGCCGCGACCTTCACCGCGTCGATGTCTGCGTCGCGGATACCGCCACCGGGGAGGTGAAGACGATCATCGAGGAGAGGCTCAACACCTATATCGAGACGAATCCTTTGTGGACGCTCGGGAACGGCAAGGAGTTCATTCACTGGTCCGAACGCGATGGCTGGGGCCACTACTACCTCTTTGGCGCGGACGGCACGCTCAAGAACCAGATCACCACCGGCGAGTTCGTGACCGGCCCGATCATTTGGGTCGACGAGAAGCTGCGCGTCATGTACTTCACCGCCAACGGGCGAGAGGCGGGTGAGGACCCGTACTTCACGCACACCTATCGCGTGAACCTCGACGGCACGGGACTCAAGCTGCTCGACCCCGGGAACGCGTCGCGCACTTCCGTGATGTCCGATTCAGGCCGCTACTTCATCAACACGTACTCGCAGGTCAACACCGCGCCGCGCTCCGAGTTGTTCGACGCCCTTGGCGGCAAGATCGCCGATCTCGAGACCACGGATGTCACGGCACTCACCGAGGCCGGCTTCAAGTTCCCGGAGCCCTTCAAGGTCAAGGCGGATGATGGCGTCACGGATCTGTTCGGCGTCATGTACAAGCCCTTCGACTTCGACGCCGCGAAGCGCTATCCGATCATCGCCTTCGTCTATCCCGGGCCGCAGACGGAGAGCGTCACCAAGACCTTTTCGCCCCGCAGCGCCAACATCGCCCTCGCCAACATGGGCTTCATCGTGATCGAAGTGGGGAACCGCGGAGGCCATCCGCAGCGGTCGAAGTGGTACCACAACTACGGCTACGGAAATCTGCGCGACTACGGCCTCGCCGACAAGAAGGCGGCGATCGAGCAACTCGCGCGCAAGAACCCGTGGATCGATATGAATCTCGTGGGCATCTACGGTCACTCCGGCGGCGGCTTCATGTCCACCGCGGCCATGCTCGTCTACCCCGACTTCTTCAAGGTCGCGGTGTCCTCGTCGGGGAATCACGAGAACAACGTCTACAACCGCGCGTGGAGCGAGAAGCACCACGGGGTCAAGGAAGTGACGGACAAGGACGGCAAGGTGAAGTTCGAGTACAGCATCGATCGCAACTCGGAACTCGCGAAGAACCTCAAGGGCCATCTGTTCCTCGTCACCGGGGATCAAGACGACAACGTGCACCCCGCGGGAACGTTGCGCATGGCCGACGCGCTCATCAAGGCCCACAAGCGTTTCGACTTCTTCATCATGACCGGCCAGCGCCACGGCTATGGGCCGATGACCGACTACTTCTTCTGGCTTCGCGCGGACTACTTCTCGAAACACCTGCTCGGCCGCTCGTCGGAGAGCGTCGACCTCATCGAACTGGCCCGCGAGGCTCCGCAGAACGGCAAGCGACGGCCGGGTGCTGGCGGCACGCCGGAGGAAGACCGATGAAGCTCCGATTACGCGCGATGAGATTCGTCGCCGGACTGGCCCTGATCCTCTCCGCGAGCCTCGTGCCCGCGGCGGACTACGACCTCATCGTCCGGGGCGGGACGGTCTACGACGGCACGGTAGGCAAACCGCGCCTTGCCGATGTCGGCATCCGCGGCGACAAGATCGCGGCCATAGGCGATCTGTCGAAGGCCACGGCGGATCGCGTCCTCGACGCGAAGGGGCTGGCCGTCGCTCCGGGTTTCATCAACATGCTGTCGTGGTCCGTGGATTCCCTGATTCAGGACGGGAAGTCGCAGGGCGACATCCGACAGGGCGTCACCACCGAAATCTTCGGCGAAGGCCAGTCGATGGGCCCGTGGAGCCCCGAGATGAAACGCCAGGTCGAAGCAGACATGGGAGACATCAAGTACGCGATCGAGTGGACGACACTCGCCGAGTACCTGCAATTTCTGGAGAGAAAAGGCGTCTCGACCAACGTGGCCTCCTACATCGGCGCGGCCACGCTGCGCGAACTTGTGATCGGCCTCGACAACAAGAAGGCCACGCCGGAGCAGATGGAGAGAATGCGCGAGCTGGTGCGCGCGGAGATGAAGGCCGGCGCTCTCGGCATCGGGACGTCGCTCATCTACGCCCCCGCCGTCTATGCCGACACCGAAGAGCTGATCGAGCTGTCGAAGGTGGCGGCGCAGTATCAGGGCAAGTACATCTCGCACATGCGCAGTGAAGGCGACCGGCTGGTCGAGTCGGTGGACGAGCTGATCCGCATCTCCCGCGAAGCGAGGATCCCCGCGGAGATCTACCACCTCAAAGCGGCGGGGGAGTCGAACTGGAACAAGCTCGACGCGGTCATCAAGAGGGTGGAGGCGGCAAGGCGCGAGGGGTTGAAGATCACCGCCGACATGTACACCTACACCGCCGGCGCGACGGGCTTCGATGCCTGCCTGCCGCCCTGGGCGCGCGAGGGTGGATGGGAGGCGACCTTCAAGCGGCTCGAGGACTCCGCCCTGCGCCAGCGGATCGGCGCGGAGATGAAGGTGGCGGGGAAGGACTGGGAGAACCTGTGCGCGGCCGCGGGCTCGCCCGAGCGCCTCCTCCTCCTCGAGTTCAAGAACGAGGCGCTCAGGCCCCTTCAGGGCAAGACACTCGCCGAGGTCGCGAAGCTGCGCGGAAAGGACTGGACGGAGGTCGCCATGGATCTCGTCCATGAAGATCGGACCCGGGTGGGGGTCGCCTTCACCTTGATGTCCGAGGACAATGTGCGCAAGCAGATCCAGTTGCCGTGGATGTCCTTTGGATCGGACGCGGCTTCGATGGCGACCGAGGGCGTCTTCTTGAAGTCAAAGACGCACCCGCGCGCTTATGGCAACTTCGCACGCCTTCTCGGCCGCTACGTGCGCGACGAGAAGCTGATCCCGCTCGAGGAAGCGATCCGGCGCATGTCCGGCCTTCCCGCGGAGAACCTCGGCCTCGATCGCCGCGGCCGGCTCGAGGTGGGGATGTTCGCGGACGTCGCGGTCTTCGATCCGGCGACGGTGGGGGATCGCGCGACTTTCGCCGACCCGCATCAGTATTCAGTGGGAATGAAACACGTCCTCGTCAATGGCCGTGTGGTCCTTCAAGACGGCGAGCACACGGGCGCCATGCCCGGCCGCGCACTTCACGGCCCCGGTCGCGAGACCGCGAAGGTCACGGTTCATCTCGCCGGCGACTCGACCATGGCGGAAAAGCTCTTCGCGAAACGGCCCGAAACCGGCTGGGGCGAGAGGCTCCAGGCGCTTTTCAAGGACGACGTGCGCGTGCGGAACCTCGCGAAGAACGGCCGCAGCACCCGAACGTTCATCGGCGAAGGGCTGTGGGATCGACTGCTTTCGGAGGTGAAGGAAGGCGACTACGTCTTCATGCAGTTCGGCCACAACGACCAGGCGAAGGAAAAGGGCGAGCGGTATACGCCGCCGGAGGATTTCAAGCGCAACCTCGCGCGGTTCGTGGCCGATGTCCGCGCCCTCAAGGCGACTCCCGTTCTGATGACGCCGGTGATGCGCCGCCGCTTCGATGCGGCGGGCGTGCTGCAGGACAGTCATGGCGAGTATCCCGACCTCGTGCGCGCGGTGGCGCAGGAGACGAAGGCACCGTTGATCGACCACCACCGCGAAAGCGCTCGTGTGCTTCGCGAACACGGGCCTGACGGATCGATCGGCCTCTTCCTCCAGTTGAAGCCGGGCGAGAACCCCAACTATCCAGACGGAATCGCGGACAACACGCATTTCTCACCGCGAGGGGCCGAACTCATGGCCGCGGAGGTCGCGAAGGCGCTGCGCGCAGGGGGACTTGCCCTCGCGGGTTATCTTCGATAGATGCGCTTTCTGCACGTCACCGTGTCGCCGGTTCTGCTGGCGGTTCTGGTCGCCTGTGGCGGGGGGAGCGGGGCAACACCGGCCACCACCGTCCCGAACACGCCCGCGCCCACGCCGACGGCGGCCCCGAACCGGATCACCCTTCACCTGGCCGGCGACTCGACCATGGGCGAGCAACTGCCCGATCGAGATCCGGAGACGGGCTGGGGCGAGGAACTCCAGCCTCTTTTCCATGAGGACCGCCTGGTCGTCCGGAACTATTCGAAGCGCGGGCGCAGCAGCCGCACGTTCCTGAGCGAGGGGCATTGGGCCGGACTGATCGCGAACGTGCGGGATGGCGACTACGTGATCATCCAGTTCGGGCACAACGACGGGTCGGCCGACGAAGAGCAGACACCGCCCGCGGAATATCGCGCGAATTTCACGCGCTTCGTCACCGACGTGCGCGCGCGCCGGGCCTTTCCGATCCTGGCCACACCGGTCGTGGTGCGGCGGTTCAACTCCAACGGGTCGCTTCAGGACACCCATGGCCAGTATCCCGAGATCGTCCGGTCGGTGGCGAGGACCGAAGGCGCGCCCCTGCTCGACATGCAGGTGCTCAGCGCCGCCGCGGTTACGGAATACGGACCTGAGGGATCGAAGGAACTGTTCCAGCACCTGGCTCCCGGCCAGCATCCGAACTACCCGGGAGGCCTCGCCGACAACATCCACCTTTCGCCCAAAGGCGCTCAGGTGCTGGCTCAGCGCGCGGCGAAGGGTCTGAGGGACATGAACTCGCCCCTCGCCGCGTTTCTCAAGTAGCGGTTACCTTGCGGCCGGCGGGGCCGCGGCTTCGGGCTTGCGCTTGTTGGCCTCGATGTTGATCGTGATCTCGACCTCTTCGCCCAGAACCATGCCGCCGGTGTCGAGAGTCTGATTCCAGAGGATCCCGTAGTCCTTGCGGTTGATCTTCGTCGCGAGGCTGAAGCCCGCCTTCACCGTGCCGCGCGCGTCCGTGACGGTTCCGCCGAAGTCGACGGGGATGGTGAGCTCTCGCGCCGTGCCGTGCATGGTGAAGATGCCGGTGACGTTGAAGGTGTCCGCATCGACGGGCGCGATCTTCGTGCTCTTGAACGTGATCTCCGGATACTTCTCGACGTCGAAGAAGTCGGCGCTCTTGAGGTGCGTGTCGCGGCTGGCGTTGGCGGTGTTGACCGAAGCGGCCTTGATCGTGAACTCGACCGACGACTCCGCGGGCTTGCCGGGGACGACGGTGATGGTTCCCGAGAAGTCGTCGAAACGGCCGGGGGTCTTGGCCACGAAGTGGCGGACCCGGAAGCTCACTTCGGAGTGAACCCGGTCGACGGTGTAGACGTCCTGGGAGAACGCGGCCGAAGCCGCGAGGGTGAAGGCGAGGGCAAGGGTGGTTTTCATGATGGCATTCCTGTGGTTTTGTGTTTTTCTGGTGGGGGAGGGAACTATTGCTTGCGAAGCGAGCTGCACCGGGCGGCGCAGGCGCGGCGGATCGCGTCGAGGGACACTATGAGGCGGTCGATGTCGGCGCTGCTGAGGCCCGAGAAGAGGACCTCGCTCGCTTCGGGCACCCTCGTGTCGAGCCGGGCGAGGATCTCGAGACCGCGCTTCTCGATGTGGCAGATCACCTGGCGGCGATCCTTGCTGGGACGCTCCCGCCGAACCAGACCGGCGGATTCGAGGCGGTCGATCATGCGGGTGATGCCCGGCGACTGTTCGATGAGGCGAGCCCCGATTTCTAGGGTGGGGAGCCCGGTCTCCCGCGCGCCGCGCAGGATTCTGAGGACGTTGAACTGGGCGAGGCTGATGCCTTCAGGCTCGAGCACTTCGGAAAGCCGCCAGCGGAGGACATCGGCGGTGCGCAGCAGGCCCACGACCGCCGC
>CAZBTT010000201.1:0-8338 GCA_964494295.1 uncultured Acidobacteriota bacterium | reverse complement strand
CACAGCGGCGGAAGGCTGGCGTCGGCAAGCGCCGAAATCGAGGTGCCGTAACCCCCTTCCCCCACTATCCGGTACCGCGTCACGGGTCCTCGTTTCGAGACACCAGCGTCCCCGCGAGGCGTCGGAATTTCGGCGCGGCGGTGGGAACAATCGTTGCTTGCAAAGCCCGGTGACGATCAGGGAGGAAGCATGACTGGACTCCAAAGGAGACGGCGCAACCGCTGGGCGGCATGGGCAGCGGTCGGACTCCTTACCTTCACCGCATCTGATGCGCGGTCGCAGAAACCGATCCAGTTCGGCGCGAGCGCCGAGGTGGTTCTGATCGACCTCATCGCCATCGATGGCGAGGGCCGCGCGGTGAGCGACCTCCGCCCGGAAGAGGTGGAGGTCTACGAGGGAGGAAAGAAGCAGCGCCTCGACACGCTGAGTTTCGTGGGCCGGGCCACGGCTCCGACGGCACCGGAGGCCCCCACTTCCACGACACCGCCAAAGGTCGCGGGCGGATCATCGGCTCCATCCAACTCTCAGCGCGCGGACACCTCGCCACTCAGACTGGTTGTCGTCGTGGACATGGCCAGTCTGGCCTCGGATCTGCTCGTCCCCGTCCGCAGCGCGGTCCTCTCGATGGTGCGCGAAACACTCGAGCCCGGCGCGGAGCTGATGCTCGTCTCGATCGACCGGGGTCTTCATATCCGCGTGCCATTCACTTCCGACACGGGCCGATTCATCGCGGCCGTCGAGTCCCTCCGGCCCACGGCGCCCGGCGTCGAAGTCGCCATGGCCGATCTGTTCGAACAAATCGAGCGGATGTGCGACGGCATAACGGTCAACGCCGACAAAAACGCTATCGGCGTTGCACGCGCCTTCGTTGAGGACACGCGCCAGGGTCTGCTGAACACCACCGAGGGCATCGCGGCGCTCTCCCGCTACCTCGCACCCCTCAAGGGTAGAAAGCACCTGGTCTTCTACTCGGCGGGTTACCCAATGGAGCCGCAGTCCATCGCCGCCGCGGTGGTCGAGTCCATGTGTTACTCCGGCGCAGCCGAGGGCTCGGGACAACAAGCGTCGCGACTCCCCAGGTCGTATCGGGAAGTCGACATGCAGACGGGGGCCAACCCCGCCCACGCTGCCCTGCGCGTCGGCGCGCCGGTGGACGCCGCGGGCATGCTCCGCGCGGTCGTCGACGAGGCCAATCGTTCGCAGGTCTCGGTGTACACGGTGGACGCCCGCGGCCTGACCAGCGATTCGGTGTCGACCAGTCAGCGCCTTCCTCAGCGAACGGTCCGACTCGGAAACGCTCAGCAGGTTCAGCAGCGCATGGTGCGCGCGCCGCAGGAGATTCTCTTTTCAATCGCAGACGGCACCGGCGGCACAGCCTCGCTCAACACCAACGACATGACCCGGGGCATGCAAGCAGCGGCGCGGGATGCGCAGGCCTACTACCTGCTCAGCTACGCCCCGCAAGGCGGTCGCAAGGAGGGCCAGTTCTACCCCATCGAAGTGAAAGTCACTCGACCGGGCCTCAAGATCCGCTACCGGCGCGGCTTCGAGTGGCTCTCCGATCAGAAGCGCGGCGAACGCGCCATCGCGGCCGCCCTGCGTTTCCCCGAGCTTTACGCAAAGGAAGGGCTTGCGATCGACCCGTGGATCGAAGCGGGGAAACTCAACGTCGCGGTCATGCTTCCCACCCGGATCCTCGAGTTCCGCAATGAGAGCGGCCAGTACCTCAACGACATCTCCGTGCAGGCGCTGCTGCGGGACGCAGATGGAAAGATGGTCGACAACCGCTATCTGTTTTCGAAATCCATTGGCATGAAACTCCCGGAGAACCGCTACGCGGAGTTGCGTGCGCGCGACAATGTCGAGGTCGCCAACGCCGCGCCGGTCCCGAAACAGGGCCGGTACCAGCTCACCGTCGTGGCTCGCCACAGCGGCGGACGCCTGGCTTCGGCGAGCGCCGAAGTCGAAGTACCGTAAGCGCACTGGGGAGATCTAAGGGTGAAGACAACAACGCCGACGTTCCTTGTGGCGACGGCCGCGGCCCTGATCGCAGCGTGGCCGGCCCCCTCGCAGCCGCCGCCGCAGTTTGGGGCCAGCGCCGAGTTGGTGCTCATCGACCTTATCGCCACGGGACGCGACGGCCGGCTCGTGGCCGACCTGCGCGCCGACGAGATTCAGGTCTTTGAGCAGGGCAAACCTCAACGACTGGAGTTCCTCCGCCTGGTAGCTGCTGCCGAGACTATCCCCCGACCCGCCGCCAATCTCGAATCCCGGTCGACCAAAGCACCGCCCGCGATGGGCAACGTCCAACCGCCGGCCGCACCAGCGGCTCTGATCGTGATCGTGGATGTGTACACCACTCCCGCCGACGCGCTCACCCTCACCCGAAAGGCCATCATCTCCATGGCTCGCGAGGAGGTCCAGCCGGGGACGCGACTGATGCTGGTGGCGCTTGACCGCGGGCTGCAGATCCGCCAGCCCTTCACCAGCGACCTCGAGGCCTTCGGAGCGGCGGTCGAAGCGCTGAAACCCGCGGCGGGCAACGCCCAAGCGACCCTGGCCGGGCTGGTGGAGGAGGTTGGCCGAAGCTGCGACGGCGTCACTCCCGGTGGAAAGGAGAACGCTCTCACCCAGGCCAGGGTCTATCTTCAGAACTCAAAGCAGGGCACCGCGATCGCCCTCGAGGGTTTGGCCGCGGTCAATCGCTACCTGGCCGCGGTGCCGGGACGCAAGCACGTGGTCTTCTATTCGGCGGGCTACGCCATGGAACCGGCGGCTGTGGTCAGCGAGATCGTCGACGCGGGGTGCGGCGGCGGTGGGAGCTCTTCAGCCTACACGTCGCTCGGCGGCGCCCAGGTCGACACGACGCAGAAGCTCCGGGCGGTGCTTGATGAAGCCAACCGCGCTCAGGTCTCGCTCTATACCGTAGACGCGCGAGGCCTCGGCGGCCCCGGTGCGGAAGCCATACCGTCAGCAGCATCCGCGGTGACCACGCGCATGGTGAGCCAGGGTTTCCTCCAGCGGGTGCAGGGCCGCGCTCAGAGCGCCCCCCAGGAGATCCTTCGCACGCTCGCGGGCGATACCGGCGGTGTCGCCTCGTTAAACAGCAACGACCTTGGCCGCGGTGTGAAGGCGGCAACCGCCGATTCCCGTGGCTACTACATGCTCGCCTACGCGCCTCCCGCCGATCGCAAACGCGGACGCTTCTACGAGATCGAAGTGAAGACGACACGGCCCGGCCTGTCTCTGCGCTATCGCAAGGGTTACGAATGGCTGAGCGATGAGGATCGGGAGGAGCGCGCGCTGGCTCATGCCATCCTCTTCCCCGAACTCCACGCTGCGGACGGCTTCGCCGTCGAGACTCGGATCGAGGCAGGATCGCTCAAGATCGTGGCCATCCTTCCGACCCGTTCCTTGACCTTCCAGGAGGAGGGCGGCCGGTTCCGCAATGACATCGAACTGCAGGGCGTGCTGCGCGACGAGAAGGGCAAGACCGTGGGCAAACACTTCTTCTTCGCCCGGAATGTGGCGATGAACCTCTCCTTGGATCGACGCGAGGAGATTCTGGGGGATGAAAATTTCGAAATCGTCAGCGAGACGGAGCCCCCGAAGAAGGGCCGCTATCAGCTCACCGTCGTGGCCCGCCACAGCGGCGGACGGCTGGCTTCGGCCAGCGCCAACGTCGAAGTGCCGTAGGAAAGTTCGTCCAGTCCACAGTCGCCAAGTAACGTTGCGGGCTTCATGCCCCGTCCCTTCGGCCAGCACTTTCTCCGCCACGACCCCGCCCACGACCTCGTCGAGCTGATCGACCCACGGCCCGAGGACACGTTTCTCGAAATCGGGCCCGGGGCGCTGGCCATCACCTCTCTTCTCGCCCGTCGCTGCAAGGCGGTGGTGGCCATCGAGATCGACGAGCGCCTGATCAGCCAGCTCAAAGGACAGGTCCCCGAAAACGTCACCATCATTCGAGGCGACGCACTCGAGATGGACTATCGCTCGCTTGTTCCGAAGGGTTCGCGGCTCGCGGGAAACCTGCCGTACGCCATCTCCAGCCCGCTTTTGCGGCGGTTTCTCGAACATCGCGGCCACTTCACCGACGCGCATCTGATGCTCCAGAAAGAGGTCGCGGAGCGCATCGCCTCCCCGCCCGGATCGAAGGCCTACGGCATTCTCTCGGTGATGTACGCCCTATGGGCGGATGTCTCGATTGTCCAAAGGCTCAAACCCGGGGATTTCTCGCCGCCTCCCAAGGTCGATTCGGCGGTGATCCGCTGCCGGTTCCTCGCGGGACCGAGGTACCCGGTTCAGGATCTTCCGGCCCTCGAGGCCCTCGTCCGGCTGTCCTTCACCCGGAGGCGGCGGACGATTGAAAATAACCTTAGACTTAGGTATCCTGACCTCAAGCATTACTTTAAGTCTGCTGGGATCTCGGAAGTCCGTAGGGCTGAAACACTTACGGTAGCCGAATTCGCCCGGCTGGCCGAAGTCTTGCCGGCAGCCGTTGACCTCACCCAAGGCACCCTTGAATAACGATCTCCGAATCACGCCGATCGGGGGACTGGGCGAGTTCGGCATGAACTCGCTCCTTCTCCAGACGGGTGAGGATCGCCTGCTCATCGATGCGGGTCAGATGTTCCCCGAGTGGGACAACGGGGTCGAGCGGATGGTGCCCGACTATGCGCGGCTTGGCAAGGGCACGATGCGCGCGATTCTGCTGACCCACGGCCACGAGGATCACATCGGTTCGCTCACCCAGGCCCTCGAGTGGTCGAAGGCGCCCGTGTACGGAACACCCTTCACACTCGGCCTCGCCCAGCGCGGGCTCAGTGAGGCGGGCATGGAGGCCGATCTGCGGCCTCTGGCTCCGGGCACGCCGATCGAAGTCGGCCCTTTCCGCGTACATGCCCTCCCCGTCGCACACTCCACACCCGGCTCGGTGTCTTTCGTGATCGAGTGCCAGGGCCTGGTCATCCTTCACACCGGCGACTTCAAACTGGCGAAGACCGCGCCAGTCGCGGAGCAGACGAACCTGACGCCTTTCGCGGAGTGGGGCCGCCGCGGCGTGGACGTCATGCTCGGCGACTCGACGGGTGCTGAAACCCCCGGCGTCACCGGTCACGAGGACGACATCATCCCGGGGATCGAAGCTGCATTCGACGAAGCCTCGGGCCGCGTCATCGCGACCTGTTTCTCTTCCTCGATTCCCCGCATCGAACGCATCGCGCGGGTGGGCGGAAGGCAGGGCCGCAAGGTCGCCTTCGCGGGGCGGCGGATCATGGACAACGCGACCCTCGCGCGCGACCTCGGGCATCTCACCATCGACGCGGAGGTGTTGAACCTAGAAGACGCGGCGACCGGCTCCCTGCCCGCGAACCACTTGCTCTTTTTCGCCGCGGGTTCGCAGGCCGAGCCGCGTTCGGCTCTCGCCCGCATGGCCGCTGGCGACCATCCCCTGGTGAAGATCGAAGCGGGCGACCTCGTCCTCTTCTCCTCCCGCGTGATTCCCGGCCGCGACCGGATCGTGTCGCGTCTGATGGGGCGGCTCATCCGCAAGGGCGCGCGTGTGATCCCCGGCGGCTGCGCCCACGTTCATGTCCCGGGGCACGCGGCCCAGGGACGGTTGAGCGAACTCGTGAGGCTCGTGAAGCCCAGCGTGTTCATCCCGCTTCACGGTGAGTTGAAAATGCTCGCCGCTCACGCCCGTCTCGTGGAAACCGCTCTCGATGGCGATGTGCGCGTCCATGTCATCGAAAACGGCGAGGTCCTTCGCGTTGGCGAAGCCTCCTCGCGCGTCGAAGATCGGATACCCCTTCCCAAACGCTGCATCGGCGCAGGCCTCTCGGGCGATCTCTCCGAGGATCTGCTGCACGAACGCCACCGTCTCTCCACTGCGGGGATCGTGAGCCCGATCGTCTACCTCTCCGCCTCGAACGGTCGGTGGGCGCGCCCCTGCGACATCGTCACCCGGGGCTTCCTGAACGGCAGCGGTGAGGGCGCCATCACCGCGGAGATCCGCGACATCGTGAACGCCACGGTGCGCGAGTGGCCCGCGGGCGAATCCGCGGATGGACTGCGGGCGACCGTCGAAACCGACGTGTCGCGGCTGCTCCGCCGTCGTTTCCAACTCCGGCCGATCGTAGCGCCGGTCATGGTGGAGGTGTGACCGCCGTGGCCAGCACCTCTAGAACTCTCTGGCCGGAACTCAAGGGCGCGTGCCTCCTCGGCTTCGCCTTGATGCTGTTGCTCTCGTTCGCGACGTACGATCCGCGCGATCCCACGCCCTGGTTCAGCACGGGCGCGATGGGCGAGCCGCACAACTGGATCGGGCGTTACGGCGCGTTCATCTCGGAGTTGTTCGTCGGCCAGGCGTTCGGCATCGCCGCCTTCGTCCTTCCCCTCGGCCTGCTGATCGCGGGCTGGCGCCTCTTGTGGCGCGAAGAACTCGATGCCGCGGTGACGAAGACCGTGGGGCTTGCCGCGCTGCTCCTCTCCCTCGCCGCCTTCGCTTTCATCGCCCTCAAGACCGTGCCCTTCTCCGGTGAGCCGATCCGCGCGGGGGGCGCCATCGGCGAGAGCCTCGCGGCGTTCCTGACCGTGCGGGTGGGCCGCTTCGGCGCGGTGGTGCTTCTCGGTCTTTCCCTTTTCGCGGGAATCATCCTGACCACACAGTTCTCCTTCTCCGCGTTCCTCACGGCACTCACCGCCTGGATCTCCGCGCGCATCGCCGGCATAAGGATCGCCATCGAACACTGGCGCGAAACCCGGCGCAAGGAGCATCTGCGCCGCCAGGTGATCCGCAAACACGCGGCCCGGACGCAGGAGGGCGACGAGGCCGAGGTGGGCGATCTGCCGGTCATCGATCCGGCCGAGGCCCGTTTCATCGACCTGCCGCTTCACGAGGAACCGAAGGTTCCCGTCTCCGTTTCTGCGGCGCCTCCGTCTCACCCGGGCCTGACCTTTGATGAGCCGCCCGACCCTGCTGCGTATCCAATTCGCGGCAGCCAGACGATGAGCGGTCAGGGCATCCCCTCGCCCTACGCGCGGCCCTTCCCCGACCTCGATCTCCGCCCGGCTCAGGGGGCGGCCAGGACACCGTTCGATTCGATCGACGACGTCTTCCCCGCTTCGCCGCCACCCGTTGCGCCGGCTGTGGTGGCCCCGCCTGCGGCCCCTTCCTCGGTTGTGCCCATTCAGACCTCGATGATTTCCGATACCGGCGCAGGCCCCGCGGTCCACGCGGCGCCTCCGGTGACCGAAGCGCCGTCGCGCGCGGCGCTCCGACGCAAACGCGAGCCGCTTTCGCCCGAAGTGCAGGATGTGCGCTCCGCGGTCAAACGCGGACGCTTCGCTCTGCCCCCGCTCAGCCTCCTCGATCCGTCCGTCTCCATCTCCGGCTTCGACCGCACCAAGCTCACGGATCGCGCGCGGGTCGTCGAAGCCAAGTGCAAGGAGTTCGGCGTGGCGGGCGCCATCGTGGAGATTCATCCCGGTCCCGTGGTCACGACGTACGAGTTCAAACCCGACGCGGGCGCCAAGTACGCGAAGGTGGTTTCGCTCGCCGACGACCTCGCGCTGGCGCTCGAGGCCGAGTCGGTGCGCATCGACCGCATGGGCGGCCGCGGCACCGTGGGGATCGAGATCCCGAACGAGGACCGCGAGATGATCGGCCTGCGCGCGGTACTCGATTCCGACCTCGCGAAGCGCTCGTCGGCCCGCCTTCTCATCGGACTTGGCAAGAACGTCGCCGGCGACACGTACATCGCCGATCTTGCGACCATGCCCCACCTTCTGATCGCGGGCGCTACCGGCACCGGCAAGAGCGTCGGTCTCAACTGCATCATCGCCAGCCTGCTCTTCCACACCACGCCGGACGAATGCCGGCTGATCATGATCGACCCCAAGCGCCTCGAGCTGGGCGTCTACGAGGGCATCCCCCACCTCCTGGCCCCGGTCGTCACCGAGCCCAAACTCGCGGCCAACGTCTTGAAGTGGGCGGTGGGCGAGATGGACAAGCGCACCCGCATCCTCGCCGCCGAAGGCGTGCGCAACATCGAGCAGTTCAACAACATCATCAAGACCGAGGGTGAAGGCGAGTCCGGCCTCACGCCCCTTCACTACATCGTGATCGTCATCGACGAACTCGCGGATCTCATGATGGTCTCGTCGAAGGAAGTGGAAGAGTCGATCACGCGTCTCGCCCAGATGGCGCGCGCGGTGGGCATCCACCTGATCCTCGCCACCCAGCGTCCCTCGGTCGACGTCATCACCGGCCTCATCAAGGCGAACTTCCCAGCGCGCATCTCGTTCCGCGTCTCCGCACGCGTCGACTCGCGCACCA
>CAZBTT010000200.1:0-8357 GCA_964494295.1 uncultured Acidobacteriota bacterium | reverse complement strand
ATCAATACCTATGACGGTTCCCTCACGTCGTGGCGCAACGGAGTCTTCACCGCCGAATGGACGGCCCGCGAACGTGTCGAGAGCGCGGTATGGCTCGCTTCGTCGACCGATCGCGAGCAGGTCTTCGTCCTTCAGTCGGGGTCGGTGTTGCGACGGACGCTTGACGCGGGACGGGCGGGGCCCTGGGAGACCATCAGGCCCGAAGGCGTCACCTTCAGCCCTTCGTTTTGCGCGACGCGTTCCGGCGAGTTGTGGATCGGGTCGACGGACGAGAGGCTCTGGCGCATTGTCGAGGGGCGCGCCGAAGAAGTGCCTCTCGACCCAGCGCCTCCGGGACGCTTGATCCGGTATCTCACCACGGATCGCGAGGATCGCGTGGTCGTCGGAACCAACACCGGGCTCCTGCGCTGGACGGAGACGGGCTTCACTCCCGTGCCTCTGCGTGATGGCCCGGCCCGGCCCGACGTCAGCTTTCTGCATTTCGCGGATGATGGTTCGTTCTGGGCGATCGCCAACGACCGCCTGCTCCAGGGACGCGACGGCCGGTGGATCCTTGACCTCGGGCCCTCTCGCTACCTGACGGAGGATGTCCTCCAGCCCAGGCTGCCGATCGCCGATCGGCGCGGCGGGCTGTGGTTCGCGCACGGAGGTCGCGGACTGCTCCATGTCGATGACAAGGGCAACCGTCGCCACTTCGGCGCGGCCCAGGGCTTCGCGAGCGAACGGGTCGTGAGCATGTTCAAGGACCGCGAGGCCAATCTCTGGGTGAGTGTCGACCGCGGCGGTCTCGCACGCATCCGCGAGCGGAGATTCGACCTCGTCACGGTCCCAAGGCAGGGATCCCCGTACGCCACGGTGTCCGTGGCGGAGGACCGCGAGGGCTCAGTCTGGATCGGCAGCGCGGGCGCGGGACTCGCCCGGTTCCGCGATGGCGCGTTGCAGTCTTTCGCTCTCCCGCCTCCCGCCACCCGGCCTTTCGTCCTCTCGCTTTTCCCGGACGGCGATCGCCTGTGGATGAGCGCCGACCATGAAGACCTCTGGGTTCTCGAGAACGGAGTTCCGCGTCCGACCACCCCCGCGGTACACGGCATCAAGGCTCTGCTCGTCGACCGCTCCGGCCGATTGTGGATCGGGAGACGGGACGGGCTCTCGAGGAGGACCGCGGGCAAGGTCGAACACTTCGGGCCGGCCGATGGCATGACGATCACCGAGGTCCGAGCGCTCGCCGAGGACGAGAACGGCGCCATCTGGATTGGCGGCGGTGACGGAACCCTTCATCGCCACGTCGACGGTCGGTTCGAACGGATTCCTCTGGGCGAGGCGGGCGCGTCTCATCAGATCTGGTCGCTGCGGTCGCAAGCGGGTGGAGTCTTGTGGGTTGGCACCTACCAGGGCGGGCTACTGCGGCTTTCGGGCGGAAGTGTTTTCCGGTACACGACGCGCGAAGGCCTCGCGAGCTCCGTGGTCTGCCAGATCCTGGATGACGATCAGGGGCATCTCTGGGTGGGCTCGCGCGAAGGGCTCCTGAGGATCTCGCAGAAGAGCCTCGCGGATGTCGCCGCATCGAAGGAGGCGTCGCTTGTCTCTTCGACCTATGGCCGAGCCGACGGCGTTCCGCCGCTCGAGTGCTCCGGATACCAGCCTGTCTCGTGGCGCGGACGCGAAGGGCGCCTGTGGTTCGCGACCACCGGCGGCGCGGTCTCGGTGAAGCCGGCCGATCTCCGCAACAACGAAGTGCCTCCCGCGACCGTGGTCGAGGAGGTCTGGGTCGACCGGGTCAGAAGCGAGGAGACGGCCGCCGGCGGCGCGGTGGTCGTGCCCGCCGGAGGACGCGAGGTTGAGTTTCGTTACACCGGCCTCAGTCTCGCCGCCCCCGACGCGGTCCGCTTCCGCTACCGTCTGATCGGCCTCGAGAAAGACTGGTCGCCTCCGACGGACCGACGGACGGCCCAGTACAGCTACCTCCGGCCTGGCGACTATCGCTTCGAAGTGATCGCACGAAACAGCGATGGGGTGTGGAGCGCCCGTGAATCTTCCCTGCCTCTCAAGGTGCTGCCCCACTTCTGGGAGACCGTGGGTTTCAAGAGTCTGCTGCTGCTGTTTTCGCTCGCGGGCGCCGCCTCTATCGCGCGCCACCTCTCGACGCGAACGCTTCGGAGAAACCTGGCGAGACTCGAGCAGCAGCACGCGGTGGAGCGGGACCGCACGCGCATCGCCAAGGATATTCACGACGACCTTGGCGCGGGCCTGACTCAGATCAGCCTCCTGAGCGAGTTGCTTCGCGACGACAATCCCCAGGAGGCGAAGGCCCACGCGGAACAGATCGGCGAGACCGCGGTGGAACTCACGCGCGCCATGGATGAGATCGTCTGGGCGGTCAACCCGCGCGAAGACACGCTCGACAGTCTGTGGGACTACATCATCCATTTCGCCCAGGAATACCTCGCGACCGCGGGCATCGCCTGCCGCCTCGAAGCGCCGGAGACCATTCCCGCGATACCCCTGCGCGCCGAGGCCCGGCACAACCTCTTCCTCGCGGTCAAGGAGGCCCTCAACAACGTGGTCAAGCACGCGGGCGCTTCCGAGGTTCGACTGAGCCTCACCGTGTCGCCCACCGAGTTCGAGATCGAAGTGCAGGACGATGGCTGCGGGCGAAGCGCCACCCCGACAAAGACTCCTCTCCGCGTTCAGGGAGGACGGGGACTTCGCAACATCGATGAGAGGATGCTCTCGATCGGGGCCCGCTTCCAGATCTCGAATGGCGCCGGCGGCGGCACCCGGGTTCGATTGACCCAGACCCGCTCTTGAGAATCCCACGAACTGGTTATTGGCGCGGGACCCTGCGCCGCCCTAAGCTCCCGCGGTGACTTCTCCGGTGTCTCGATGATCAGCGTCGCCGTGGTCGAAGACGACAAGCGGGTCCGCGCGAGCCTCGTCCGCCTGCTGGAGCGGGCCCCCGGTCTGCGATGCGTGAGCGAGCATGGTTCGGGAGAAGAGGCGCTTCAGGTATTGCCCGGGATGAAACCTGAGGTGGTCCTCATGGACATCAACCTGCCCGGGATCGACGGGGTCGAGTGCGTGCGCCGGCTGAAGGTATCGCTCCCCGACACCCAGGTCATGATGCTCACCGTGTATCAGGACAACGATCTGATCTTCAACGCTCTGGCCGCGGGCGCCAGCGGTTACCTCCTGAAGCGGACGCCGGGTCCGGCCCTCATCTCGAGCATCAAGGAAGTCAAGGCGGGCGGCTCGCCGATGTCGAGTCACATCGCGCGAAAAGTTGTGCAGTCCTTCCGGGCGGTTCCGCCAGCGCCGGTGGCGAGTTCCGAAACGCTGACGCCTCGTGAGCAGGAAGTCCTCGAGCTTCTCTCGAAGGGCTACTTGTACCGGGAGATCGCGGAGGAACTCGCGATCGGCTACGACACCGTGCACTCTCACGTCCGCCACATCTACGAAAAGCTCCAGGTGAACACGCGCACGCGCGCCGCCGCGGTTCACCTCACGAGAACTCTGGGCGCCTCACCCCGGGGCGGCGTCCATCCGCTGACTCCGCCGCCCAAGACTCCGACTCCGCCAACCGCGGAGGCTTGATGGGCGAAGCCGGCCCGTTCCGGCGTTGCGTCGCGGCGCTCTTTGTTCTGAGCCTGCTGGCCGCACCGGAGGCCGGCGCAGCAGACGTCGGCCGGCGGTTTCCGCCCGAGAAACGGATCGTCGCGGATGCCGTGACCGGCTTGAGTCTGACCTTCCTCACCACGGATCCCGCGAACGACTCCAAGCCCTACCAGACCGATCCGACCTGGACGGCCGATGGCAAGTGGATCCTGCTTCGCAGCTCCCGAGGCGAAAGCGGGCCGCAAACGTTCCTGGTGCACGAACGAAGCGGGGACATCATCCAGATCACGGCGGGTGACGCGGGCATGAGCAACGTGACCCTGTCCCGGAAGTCGAACACGGCCTTCTTCATGCGGGGTCGGCCTCGACAGTTGGTCGAGTTGAAGCTCGACCCGCTCATCGCCGACGCGATGGCGGGGACGCCTCGACCAGCTTCCACCTACGAACGGGTAGTCGCAACGCTCCCGGACAACATGCGCGGCGGAGGCATCGCGCTCGACGCCGACGAAAGCCGCGTCTACTTCGGAATCAACCTGGAGCCCGCAGCACCTCCTCAACCGAGGTTGGCGCCCACGCCGCCACCGACCCGGCCGCCGACCGGAAGACGGATCATCGACGACCAGAACATGGATCCCGACCAGGACCGCGAAGCGCAGCGTCGTCGTTTCGAGGCCGCGGGCCGGGGCCGAAGCGGAATACGAAGCATCGACTTGAAAACGGGCGCGCTCGCGACCGTCATCGACATCCCGATGCGCCTAGGGCATCTGCAGACAAACCCCTGGGTTTCAGGCGAGATCATGTACTGCCACGAAACCACGGGCGACGCCGTGCAACGGATGTGGGTGGTGCGGGCCGACGGCACGGGGAATCGCCCGCTCTACGCCGAGTCCCCCGACGAATGGGTCACCCACGAGACCTTCGCCACGAGGGACGAGGTCATGTTCAACCTGATGGGTCATCTGCCCTACCTGCGTGAGAGGCCGTCCGGTGTCGCGGTCATCAACCTGCGAACCAGCCAGATGTCGATCCTGGCCCAGATCGAGGAGGACATGGGCGAACGCCGCACCGGGGGCCTGTGGCACTGCAACGGTTCGCCCGACGGACGGTGGGCGGTCGCCGATTCCTTCAAGGGGAACGTCTACCTTATCGACCGGAGAACCGGTGAACGCATCCTCCTCACCACCGATCACAAGATGATTCCCGACCACGCCCATCCGATCTTCAGCCCTGACGGCAGGCGCGTCCTCATTCAGTCAGGCCGGTTCACGGAGGGAAAGAGCCTGGATCTGGTGGTCGTGGACATTCCAGCGGCGTTGCTGGTTCGATAGCCCGGAACGAGGGTAGCCTCAAGCGAATGCCCGAGCGCGAGTCGTCTCATCGCCGTTACAACCCGCTTCTGGATGAATGGGTGCTGTGTTCGCCCGGACGACTCGATCGGCCCTGGCAGGGACAGACCGACGATGCCGCCGCCTCCGGGGAGCCCGCTTACGATCCCGGTTGCTACTTGTGTCCCGGGAACCTCCGCGCGAATGGCGAGCGGAATCCGCCCTACACGACGACCATGGCCTTCGACAACGACTTCCCTGCTCTCACGCCGCCGCCGAGCGACGACGCTGAAACTGCAGACCCGGATCCGCTCCTTCGATCCGAGCCCGAGACGGGTATCTGCCGCGTCCTGTGTTTCTCGCCCCGTCACGATCTGACCCTCGCGCTGATGAACGATGCCGAACTGCGGAGCGTGGTCGATGCGTGGGCGGACGAAGCCACCCGGCTGCGGGCGCAAGGCGGCATCCGCCATGTTCAGATCTTCGAAAACAAAGGCCGCGTGATGGGTTGCAGCAATCCCCATCCGCACGGACAGATCTGGGCGACCGGGCACGTTCCCACCGGAGCGGCCCGACGACAGGCCGCCCAACAGAGGTACCACGAGACTCACGGCCGCGATCTCCTCGGCGACTATCTGGAGCGCGAATTGGAGAGCGGTGAGCGCATCGTCCTCCGCAGTCGCCACTGGGTGGCGCTCGTTCCGTTCTGGGCGGTGTGGCCCTTCGAGACTATGGTGCTTCCGCTCCGCCGCGTTTCCCAACTCGCGGATCTTCAGCCTGAGGAACGCGATGGGCTCGCCGACGCTCTCGGCCGCCTCAACCGGCGCTACGACAATCTCTTCCGGTGTTCGTTTCCGTACTCGATGAGCTGGCACGCTCAGCCCAGCGATGGCGTTTCCGCGCCGTACTGGAGGCTTCACGCGACCTTCTTCCCGCCCCTGCTCCGCTCAGCCTCGGTTCGCAAGTTCGTGGTGGGCTACGAACTCTCGGCCGAGCCGCAGCGCGACCTCCTTCCCGAAGCGGCCGCGGACCGGCTGCGCACGATGAGCGAAACCCACTATCTCGCTCCTGAGCGCGCGACCGCGCCGGCAAAGAGCTGACGAATGTCCCCTTTCATCCGCAAGCTCGTCACTTCGCAGCAGGGTGGACTCGTGCTCGTGATCCTGCTCCTCGGCGGACTTCTCACCTTCTTCGCGGGCGCCAACGTCGACCGCGCCACGGGGCAGGAGGTCAATCGCTTCCTCAACTCCAACACGCTCATTCAAACCGCCACCGACGCCAGCTTCTTCGCGATCATGGCGGTGGGCGCCACCTGCGTGATTATTTCCGGCGGCATCGATCTCTCCGTCGGCTCCATCTACGCCCTCGCCGGCGTGACCATGGCGATGGTGTTGCGGGCCGCCGGCCCCATGGGCCCGCTCGAAACCCTGTTCCTGGCGCTCGGGACATGTGTCGGCATCGGCCTCGTCTGTGGCCTGCTGAACGGGGTGATGGTCGTAGGCCTCGGAGTGCATCCGTTCATCATCACCCTCGGAACCATGTGGATCCTGCGCGGGATTGCGTTCGTGACGAGCCGGGCCGAGAGCATCCTGGTCCCGGAATCGCTGACCAGCTTCGCGAAGGCTTCGCTCGGACTTCCAGGCGCGCTCTACCCGGTGCCGATGTTGACGATGATCGCGGTTTCCGTCGTGGGCGCCATCTACCTCGGCCGGACCGTGATGGGACGTCACATCTTCGCGGTGGGCGGCAATCCCGAGGCCAGCCGATTCGCAGGCCTGCGCCTGGGGCGGATCAAGATCGGCGTCTACGTTCTCTCGGGCCTCACCGCCGGACTCGCCGCGTTCATGGGCGCAAGCTTCTACGGCGCCGCGTCCTGCGGCGACGCCACCGGTTACGAGCTTTACGTCATCGCCTCCGCGGTGGTGGGCGGGGCGAGTCTCACCGGCGGCAAGGGAAGCGCCATCTCCGCGATGCTCGGCGCGCTTCTCATCGTCTTGATCCGTCAGTCGATCCGTACGCTTCGCCTCGATCAGAACTACGAGTGGATTATCGTCGGGTGCGCGATCATCGCGGCCGTGGTGCTCGATCAGGCCAGCGCCCGCTTCGCGGCGCAGCGGATGAAACCTTCCCCCTAACCTCGAAATGAGAGACCTCAGCATGATGAAGACACTTTCGCGAGGCGCCGTGTACGGCGTCCTCACTGCCGCCCTCGCCCTCACCACCGGCTGTAGCTCGGCGCCGGAGACTGCGGCGCCTGCGCCCAAGGTCGCGCCGAAGAAGATCCAGATCGCTCTCGTCGCCAAGAGTTCCACCAATCCCGTCTTTCTCTCGGCCCGAACGGGCGCCGAGGCGGCGGCCAAAGAACAGTCCGGGAAGATCGGCATCCCGGTCGAGATCGCCTGGCTCACTCCCCCAACCGAAGACGGACAGCTTCAGGCTCAGCGGATCGCGCAGGCCGTGAACGAAGGAGCAAGCGCCATCCTGGTCTCCTGCTCCGACGCCGGCAAGGTCACGGGCGCCATCAATGACGCGGTCGCGCGCGGCGTGCCCGTGATGACCTTCGACTCCGACGCGCCGCTCTCGAAGCGCTTCGCGTTCTACGGCGTCGACGACGGCCAGGCCGGGACAGCCACCATGGCCGAACTCGCCAAACAGCTCGGTGGAAAAGGCAAGGTCGCGATCCTCGCCGGCAACCAGAACGCGCCCAATCTTCAAAAGCGTGTGGCGGGGGCGAAAGAAGAGGCCGCGAAACACCCGGGCATCACCGTCATCGGATCGTTCTCGCATATCGAGACCCCGCAGGACGCAGCAGCGGAAGTGATTCGCGTGAACAACGCCTATCCCGAGATCGAGGGCTGGGCCATGATCGGCGGCTGGCCGCTGTTCACCCCGACCCTCCTCGACGCGATCGATCCAAAGAAGATGAAGGTCGTCGCGGTGGACGCTCTTCCCGCCCAGCTTGCCTACGTCGAGAAGGGAATCGCACCCGTTCTGCTCGCTCAGAGCACCTACTTATGGGGCTACGTGAGCGTGAACACGATTATCGAAAAGATCCACGGCGGGAAACAGGGCCCGGAGATCATGCCCATGGAGCTCGTCCACGTCTCAAAGGCGAATCTCGGCGCGTGGGCTCGGCAACTGCGGGACTGGGGATTCACGGATGTGCCCGAGCGTTTCCTCGCTCTGACCGATCCCGCCAAGTGACGGACCGCCAACCGCGTCCACGACCCGGATGATCGACGTTCCCGTCGTCCGCTTCGAGGGCGTCTTCAAGACGTTCCCCGGTGTCGCGGCGCTCTCCGGCGGTTCGTTCGACATTCGCGCCGGGTCGTGTCACGCCCTCTGCGGAGAGAACGGCGCCGGTAAAAGCCCCCCCGGCCGGCTCCTGGCAGGCCGGTTCCCCCACGCCGGCGGTCGCGC
>CAZBTT010000199.1:0-8360 GCA_964494295.1 uncultured Acidobacteriota bacterium | reverse complement strand
TTCACCGGTGGGCGCGCCGGGGCTGGGGGACTTGTTGGGGCCCTGCTGTTCGGTCACGCTGCAGCCTAGCGCGCCAAGGGGCTCAGTGATGTCGGTGGTCGGCGGACGGCTGGACTTCGGCGGCCCCCGGGGATGCTGCTGCCCCACCGTGGTTCCCATGGCCGCCCGGAAAAGCGCGTGACAAGGTCACGGCGGCCATGACGATCAGAAGCGCGCCCGCCGTGCGCGCCATCAGTGTCCGCCATGCCATTTTTTCCGGGATCGAGGCGAAGGTCGTGAACAGCGAGGCGGCGGCGAGGGCGGGAACGGATCCGAGCGCCACGCCGGCAAGGGTCAAGGCGCCGAGGCCGGGGCTCGCGGTGGCCGCGGCAGCCGCGAGACCCGCGTAAACGAGAGGGCACGGGAAGAGCCCCATCGCCAGGCCGACCACGAGTGGGAAACCCGTGGGGCGGGCCTGAAGCAGGGGACCGAAGATCCGGTTCCAGAAAGGCGCCATCGCCGATCCCCAGGAACTCGTGGCCCCGCGACTGCGGCCCAGAAGCGTGAGTCCGGCGCTCCCGAGGGCGAGCGCGGCTATGACGGTGAGGATGCGCGTCGACCAGACGAACCAGGAAGCCCCGACAAGCGCCGCGCCGAAGAGACCCGCGAGCGCGCCGAGAAAGGCATAGGTGGTTCCCTTCCCGACCTGGAGAAGAAGGAAGTCGCGCAGGGCTCCCGGACGTTTTCCGCGCGCGGCGACCGTGACCATCAATCCCCCGCACATACCCAGGCAATGCGCGGAGGCCGCGAAGGTAAGCGCGGCGGCGATCCAGAGTTCGTTCATGCGGAGGACTCCCCAGCCGCGAGAGGGATTCGGTTGAGGCGCTGCGAGTTCAGAACCACGACCAGGCTGGAGACGATCATGGCGAGCGCGCCGAAGAGCGGATGAAGGCGGCCCGAGACCGCGAGGGCCACACCCGCGAGGTTGTAGAAGAAGGCCCAGAAGAGATTCCAGCGCGCGACCCTGAGGGTGGCGCGAGAGAGTCGAATGAGCCACGGCAGGCGGGTCAGATCCCCTCCGAGTATCGTGACGTCCGCCAACTCGCGGGCGAGATCGGTTCCGCCTTCGAGGGTCACACCGACCGCGGCTCTGGAAAGAGCCGGCGCGTCGTTGATGCCGTCGCCGACCATGATCACCGCCTCCCCGCTGCTGTCGCTCGCGTCGAGGCGCGCCACCTTCTGCTCCGGAGTCAGGCCGCCCGCTCCGCCGATGCCGCCGAGGGTCCGGGCTATCGCGCTGACCGCGGCGGGATTGTCCCCCGAGAGGATCTCGGAGGGAAGTCCGAGCGAGCTCAGTTCGCGCACCGCGAGCGCCGCGGACGGGCGGGCGGTGTCCTGGAGCTCGAAGCGGGCGAGTGCCCGACCATTGAGCGAGACGTAGACCGCGGTCGTGCCCGGTGTCTCCGACACCGAATCGACCCCCGCAAAAGCGGCCGTTCCCACCCGAAGCTCCTCGCCCTGCGCGAGACCGCTGGCTCCGCGTCCCGGAGAAGCCAGGAAGCCGGTGACGTCGGCCGGAGTCACTCCCCGCTCACCCGCAAAGTCGACGATGGCCCGCGCCACCGGATGTTCGGAGTGCTGCTCGATTCCCGCGGCAAGGGAAAGTACCTTCGCGTCTTCGGACGCGCCGCTCATGGGAAAGAAGGCGACCACCCGCGGCTGGCCGTTGGTGAGTGTCCCGGTCTTGTCGAAGAAGACGCGATTGGCTTTCGCGAGGCGCTCGAACGTCTCCCCCGCGCGCACCAGGATGCCCGAAGAGGCCGCGCGGCCCGAAGCGGCGACCGCGGCGAGCGGAGTGGCGATTCCGATGGCGCACGGGCACGCGATGAGCAGGACACACAAGGCGTTGAGCACGCCGGCGCCAAGCCCGAGAGTCAACGTCCAGTAGACGAAGGTCGAGGCGGCGATAAGCAGGACGACGGGCACGAACCGCGCACTCACCCGATCAACGAGCGCGGCCAGCGGGTACCGCCCGAGCCGGGCTTCCTCGAGGATGCGGACGATCCTCGCGAGTGTGGTGTTCGCCCCGCGACGAAGGACCTCGATGACGAGCCCGCCATCGAGATTGAGGGTTCCCGCGGACACCGCGTCGCCCGCCCGCCGGTACGCGGGCATCGATTCGCCGGTGATCTCGGCCTCGGAGACACTCGCCTCCCCCTCGCGGATCAAGCCGTCCACGGGAATGCGCTCGCCCGGCCGCACGCGCACAAGGTCGAGCGCTTCGAGTCGATCTACGCTCACCTTCTCCTCGCCCGCGGATGTGACGCGCCAGGCTTCGGTGGGCATGCTCCGGGCGAGACGGCTCAAGGCGTCGGTGGTCCGGGCGCGGGTGGCCGCCTCGAGGTACCGGCCGATGGTCATGAAGAGAAGGATGCCGCACGCAGTGTCGAGATACAGGGGGCCGCTTCCGGTGATCACCGACCACGCGGAGAGGAGATAGGCCGCGCCCACGCCCAGGACGATCAGAACGTCGGTGTCCAGAAACAGGCGCCGGCCGCGCGCGAGACCGCGCGACACGAAGGGAGCGCCGAGGAGAATCACGGACGGCGTCGCCAGACCCAGGAGCGCCCACCGCACCCAGGCTTCGCCGGCCCGCCGATCCGCCTCCTGGCCGCCGGTGTAGAGGACGAAGCTCAGCATCATCACGTTCATCGAGAAGAAGGCGCCAAGACCCACCGCCATCAGCATTCCCGCGGCCGCGCTGTCCCCGGCGAGGCCGCCGGTGATTCGATGCGCGAGGGCGCACCCGCCGCAGCAGTAGAGGACCGCGTCCTCCGCCGTGCCGGAAGCGCTCGCCACTGGGAGCGAGCAGTGGGCGCACAGCCTGGTGGCGCGCGGACGCTCCGCGGACCGCGCGGCCTGAACGGGCAACGCCGAGGCCAGGGTGGTCAACGCAGCCGTCTTTCGCTCAGCGTTGGGACGCCGCGGGTGCTGCGGCTACGGGCTTACCGGTCTCGAGGTCGAGAAGGACGGGGTTCGCCTCCTCGGCGAGGCGCCACGTGATCCCCATGATGATGAAAAAGAGAACGGTGGTTCCCACGAGGAGGACTTGAAGCAGGCGGCCTTCACCCGGGATGAACGAGGCGCGTGGTGTGGTCATGATGGCCTTCCTGAAGTTCGCGCGAAGAACGATGCGGGGAAACGCCGAGGGGCTCCGCCACCCTCGATCACCCACGAAAACGGAGTGGGTCCGGTGGCCGCGTCTTTCCGGGGGATACGCACGACCAGGGTGAATCGCTTCTCTTCACCTGGACCGAGATGCGCGGTCTCGAGCCCGGCAACCTCTGTGGTGTCGGGGAGTCCCTCGACGCGGCCCGTAAGGTCGACCGCCGCCTTCGTGTGGTTCGTCGCGCGAAGGAGATAGCGCGACTCGATGAGATCAGCCGCGCCCGGCCCGGTCTGCGCATCTCGATTGGCTGCCTCGTCCATGTAGACGGGAGAGAGACGCAGGGTGACGCCCTCGCGCAGGACGATCGCAACGAGCAGCGCGGCGGCGAAGCCCAGAGTCGCGACGCTGACCAGAACGCGCTTGGGATCCCAGCGCCTCAGGCTGAAGCCGCCGAAATCGAAAGCGAGAACCGAAGGCCGCGGCTGCTTCAAGCGTCCGAGAACATCCTCGCACGCGTCGACGCACGAGCCGCATCGCGTGCATTCGATCTGAAAGGAGCCCTCGCGGATGTCGATTCCCATCGGACACACCCGATGGCACGCGCCGCAGTCGATGCACTTTCCGAGTCCGGGGTCGAGCTTCACGTGCAGGCTGCGCCCGTCTTCGATGACTCCCTGGAGCAGCCCGTAGGGGCAGGCGGTCTGGCAGAACTTCTCGCGGACGAAGACGAGGTCGAGAAAGGCGGTGAGCGTGACCGTCGCCCCGATGAGGCCGATCCACGGTCCCACGTCGAGATGGAGAAGACGCGATGCCACCTCCGGGAGCGGAGCGAAGTAGGCGAGGAGAAGCAGGGAGGCCACGATCGACATGGCCGCGATGAGGGTGAGGGAGATGACTCGCGCCACTCGCGGGCGCGTCTTCAGATCAAACCGCCGGCTGAGGCGCTTCGCGATCGCGTCGATGTCGTGCGCGAGTTCGGTGAAGACCATCTGCGGACACGCGTACGCGCAGTACACCCGCCCGAAGACCACGGACATGGCCCCGATCACCCACATCGCGAACATCAGGAAGAGCCAGACCAGAGCCCACTCGTCGAGGCCGATCTCCTGCCGCAGGATGAGGAGACGCGACTTCGCGAAGTCAAAGCGAAGCAGATCGAAGACGGGCAGGACCGCGAACGCGCCGAGGAACAGAAACTGGATGCGTCGGCGCTGCTTTGAGTAGTGACCCGCCCAGTGAGGGAAAAGCGCGTTCATGAAACCGGAACTTCACGGTGAAGACGCGGATTCACCTTCGCCTCCGCCGCGAGTTCCCGGTGGAAGACGAACCGGCGCATGGTGAAAGCGTGGGTGGGGCAGCGGGTCGCGCACATCGAGCAGCGGATGCAGGCGGTTTCGTCCTTCAGCATCACCGCGCCCATCCGGTTCAGTTCCACTGGAGTGTAGGCATTGAGTTCCTGCGCGGATATCCCGAGCTGACTCTGGGCGAGCGCGGCCATCTCGGGGTTCGAAGCGACCTGCGCAAGGCCCACAAGGTGCAGGCAGTCGTCGGGGCAGACATCGACGCAGCCGTTGCAGGCGATGCACTTCTCGCCTTCGAAAACGGTCTGCACATCGCAGCGCAGACAGCGCTCGGCCTGGGATCGCGCTTCGGCCGCGGTGTAGTTCTCCTCCACGAGTTCGTTTCCGGCCCGGGCGATCTCTTCCGCCCGGGGCGCGCGGGACACGGGAAGCCGGCGCATGCGCGTCTCCCAGGCCTCGCTCATGGCATAGGTCGCGGGCTCCCAGTGCGCGCGGATCTTCGGCGCGGTGGTGGTGCCGCGAAGGAAATCATGAATGCTGCGCGCCGCCTGCTGTCCGGTGGCGATGGCGTCGATAAACAGGCGCGGTCCGAGCACCACGTCGCCGCCCGCGAAGATGTCGGGCTGCGAGGTCTGGAAGGTCTCGGGATCGACCTCGATGAGGCCGCGGTCGGAGAGGCGGACGCCGTCCTCGGGCTTGAGGAAGTTGAACTCGGCCTTCTGCCCGACCGCCATGATGACGGTGTCGACCTCGATGCGCTCGACGTAGGTCTCGTCGAACTGGGGCGCGAAACGGCGCGACTGGTCGAAGACGGACAGGCAGCGAATGAACTCGACACCCTGGGCGCGATCCTCGCCGTAGACCAGGCGCGGTCCCAGCGAGGGATGGATCTCCACACCCTCGTGCTTGCCCTCTTCGATCTCCACCGCGTCCGCGGGCATCTCATCGTGGCTTTCGAGGCAGGCGAGGTGCACCTGGGTGACCCCGGCCTTGGCCGCCGCCGTCCTCACCACATCCGCGGCCATGCGGAAGTCGCCGGGGCCGCCCGCGGCGGCGCGAAGAGCGGAGCGCGCCACGTCGAAGGCCACGTTGCCGCCGCCGATCACGAGGACGCGAGGTCCGATGTCCACCTTCTGGCCGAGGTTCACGAGCTTGAGGAACTCGAGACCATTGACCACACCGGGCAGAGTCGCGCCCGGGATGTTGAGCGGCCGGCTGCCCTGCAGCCCGGCGCCGAGGAAGATCGCCTTGTAGCCCTCGCGCCGCAGATCGCTCACCGTGCGGCCCGGGACGCCCACGGGAGAGTTCAACCGCAGGTCGACGCCGAGGGAGAGGATCGCGTCGATCTCCTTCTGCACCACCTCGCGCGGCAGTCGATAGAGAGGCACGCCGAGGGTCAGCATGCCGCCCGCCACCGGACCGGCTTCGAACACCGTGACCTTGTAGCCCGCGCGGGCGAGATCGTGGGCCACGGTGAGGCCGGCGACACCCGAGCCGACCACCGCGATCTTCTCCGTGTAGTCGCCCGGGGGCGGCAGCATCCGCGTGTCCGCGTAACGGTGGTAGCGCGAGTCGCTCCCCGTCTCGGTGCCGTACTGCTCGGTGGCGAAGCGCTTGATCGCGCGGATCGACACCGGGGAATCGACGCTGCCGCGCCGGCAGGCCTTCTCGCAGGGCGCGCCGCAGATCCGGCCGCAGATCGACACGAACGGGTTCGTGGCCCGCGCGATCCGGTAGGCGTCCTCGTCCCGTCCCTCCGCCACCGCGGTCACGTAGCCGCAGGCGTCCGTGAAAACCGGACACCCGACGCGGCACTTGACCTGTTCGACCCAGTAGCGCTCCTCGTCGGGAATGCGCAGCCGGCGATAGGCGGCGGAGGTAAGAGCCTTGTCGGTCAAAGGAATCAGTCCTCGTTCGTGGGCTTTCGGACGATGGCGTAGTACCAGAGACCGGCCGCGAACAACGCGACGCAGACCGCGATCACCCCGAAGATCAGCAGGCCCGGATCACCGGTCGCCGTGTTGAACTCCTGCACCAGCGCTCCGCGCGACGCGTTGTCCACTTCGCCTCTCCAGTAGTTCCTCAGGTACACGAGGCCGAACAGGGCGAAGCCGACGTACGCCATCTTCAGGAACGTCGGGATGGGCGTTCCGGCTCTCTCCGTGATCCAGCCTCCGGCCATTTCGTGGACTTCGTCCGGCTTCTTCTGTTCTTCGCTCATGCTTTCCTCCCGTTCTTCGGCGTCGCGGCCTGGGGTTCGTCGTCATCTAGCATCCGGTACTTCGGCGACTCGTCGTCCCGGACCGCACCCGACCGGATGGCGAGGCCGAGGGCGATGAGTGCCCCCGCCACCATGAGCCCCATGAAGGCGTACATGGGAACGGTGGACACGACCGTGTAATCGCTCATCTCACTGCTCGTAGTCGCCGCTCGGGCGCCATTCCTTGGCGCGGCCAAGCGACTGGATGTACGCGGTCAGAGCCGCGAGTTCCTGCGGATTGTTCGCGATCCAGGGGAAGGGCGGCATGGCCGAGCCGGGGACGAGGCTCCTCGGGTCTCGGAAGTGCGCCGCGTGCCACTGCCCGTCGTACTTGCCGCCCACCCGCGAGAGGTCGGGGCCGGTGCGCCTGGTCCCGAACATGTGCGGCTGGTCGTACACGAACTCGTCCGGCGTCGAGACCGGGCTCTTCTCGCCGCGCCACCCGGAGCGGATGGTGTCGGCTTCGATGGTGCGGGTCTGCTGGGTGTGGCAGTACCAGCAACCCTCGCGCACGTAGATCGCGCGGCCGTCCATGATGGTCTTCGCCTCCGCGTCGCCGCCCTTCGCGAGGGTCGCGTAGTCCTTGAGCCCGGGCGCGGGCTTGCTCCAGCTCTTGTCGAGGAGCGCGGGGGCGGCGGTGGTGAGGATGCCGCCGATCCAGAAGAACACGGTGGCCGCCACCGCGAAGATCATGCTGCTCTTGTTGACCTTGTTGACGTTGATCATGGCGTTCTCCCTAGAGCGCTTCCGACGGGCGATCCGCCCGTCCGCTGAATGTGGCCACGATGTTCCAGAAGAAGGTCAGGATCCCGCCGAACATCAGGATCCCGCCGATCAGCCGGACCGCCCAGAAGGGCTGCATGAACTTCACCGTGTCGATGAAGGGGATGGTCGGGTCGTTCCACTGAAGGCCCTGGAGGAAACCGCCGATCCAGAGTGACACGAAGAACGAGAGACCGCCCACGAGCCACATCCAGAAGGAGGCGTTGGCGAGAGACTGCGAATGCAGTTTCGTCTTCAGCATGCGGGGAATCGCGTAGTAGGCGCCGCCCACCGCGAAGAAGGAGAAGGCGCCGAGAACGGCCATGTGAGCGTGGCCCACGATCCAGTCGGTCTTCGAGACGATGGCGTTCACCGAGCGCAGGCTGTGCATCCGCCCCTGGAAGCCGGTGAGCAGGTAGAAGATCCATCCCGACACCAAGAACTTGATCGGGACGTTGTCCTTGAGCTGATGCCACTGGCCCTTCATGGTCGCGAAGAAGTTCCAGACCAGGGACCACACCGGGATCATGAGCATCACCGAGAAGAGGATCGAGACGGTCTGCAGCCACTGACTGATCGGCCCATGCAGCATGTGATGCGCGCCCGTCCAGACGTAGACGAAGGCGAGCGACCAGAAGCCGATCATCGACAGGCGATGCGAGTACAAAGGCGCCTCGGACGCCTTGGGGATGAAGTAGTAACCGAGGGCGAGGCCGAGGGGGGTGAAGATCAGGCCGACCGCGTTGTGGACGTAGAACCAGTTCAGGTTCGCCTGGTTGACCCCGGAGGTGAAGATGGTCGCGAAGTTCCCGACCAGGTACACGAACGCGGTCCACAGAATCGAGGCCAGGATGTACCAGAGGGAGACATACATCTGTTGATACTTCCG
>CAZBTT010000198.1:0-8369 GCA_964494295.1 uncultured Acidobacteriota bacterium | reverse complement strand
CGCGCGCGGCTGGGTATGGCTGCGGCAAGCGCGGGACCCGGATCCAGCGGGCGCCCGAGGCGCGGCAGCCGCATCGGGATCGGGAGCGGGTTCCCGGTCTCCACCAGGTGATCGCCCAGGACCCCGTTCAACGCGGCCAGGATCGCCTCCCGCCGCGGGGAGGTTCCGCCCCGGTCCAGCAGCGGCTCGAGCCCCGCCAGGGCGCCGTCGAGGCTGTCCCCCACCAGGCGCGTCATGCCGCGGACGGTGCGGTACACGAGACCGGCCATTTCTCGCGCCGCCACGTGCACTGGCGTGTCGGGTACGCTGGCCGCGCGCGCGATGCGCTGGTGCATCGCCTCGACCACGGCGGTCAGGCCCTCGGTGGCGTCGATCGCGAGACGGCTGACGCCTCGCGCGTCGGACGGACGGACCGCAGCCCCTCTCCTCACCCCTTGAGCCTATCCCTTCCGAAACCCGGCCAGCGCGACGCATCCGCCCCCGCGACACCGGATAGCCCTGGGACTCGGCTGAATGCGCCCATTTCCGGAAACCCGTTTCGGCTTCTTCAGGATGTGAGGGCCCGGGCCCCGCCCAAGCCGAGCGCTGGGCTAGAATTGACCCATGGGCGATTCGCGCTCATGGGTCGACGAGCACAAGGTCTGTTGGGAAATCGGGCCGGCGCGGGAGTTCGTCGCAGGCCACGGCCTCCGGCAGACCGGCTACGAGCTCACCCTGTTCGGCCGTTTCGATCCGGCCGCCCAGGACGACGACCACGCGGCCGCCCACCGCGTGTACGACGGCTTGCACGCTCTAGCGCTGGAGTTGTTGCGCTCGTTCCCCGAGCCTCATGTGTTCATCAGCGCACTGCCCTTCGATCAGGGCGTCCACTTCCGTCGCGAGTCTCACTTCGCCAACGAGATCGAGTTGACTTTGGTCGGCTCGCCCGCGGAGATGGACCAGCCCCTGACCGCGGCCGAGGCCCGGCGGCGCCTCAAGGAGGTCGAGGACAAATTGCGCTCGATGGGCGTGCACGAGAAGACCTGGGACGAAGCGGACGCATAGACCCTCCGGAAGGCGATGGGCGCAGCGAGGACCAGGCCGCGGTATTCGACTCGCGAGCCCCCGATTCACACGCATCAGTCGAACGAGTCGATTGGATCATTGGCGTCACGTCGCCGCGGGGCCATAGTCGACCTGACGACGAATGTGCGCGCCTGCCCGAGTTCGGGGGGGCGGAAGGAGGATCCATGAAATGGCTCTTCGGCGGGTTTCTCCTGCTTCACGGCCTCATCCATCTGATGGGGTTCGCGAAGGCGTTCGGCTATGCCGAGCTGCCACAGCTCACTCAGACCATTTCGAAACCCATGGGTCTCGCGTGGCTCGTGGTGACCGGCCTCTTCCTCCTGACCCTGATAGCACTCTTCGCCTGGCCAAAAGGATGGTGGATGCTCGGCGCGGCCGCGCTCCTGGCCTCACAGGTGGTGATCGTGACCTCGTGGACCGACGCGAAGTTCGGGACCGTCGCGAACGTCATCGTTCTGGCCGGCGTCATTCTTGGCTTCGCGGCTCACGGTCCCACCAGCTTCCGAGCGGGATTCGAGAGAGACGTAAGCGCGGCGCTGACGCGGGCATCGACGCCGGAACCTCTGCTCACGGAAGCCGATATCGTGTCTCTTCCTTTGCCGGTCCGCCGGTACATCGAAAGAACCGGGGCGCTTGGCCAGCCGCGCGTCCGCAACTTCCATCTCACCTTCGAAGGCCGCATCCGCGGCGGTCCCGAGAAGCCCTGGATGACCTTCACGGGCGAGCAGTACAACACCTACCGCCCGAACGCCCGCTATTTCCTGATGGATGCCGCCATGTACGGCGTCCCGGTCACCGCCTTTCATCGCTTTGTCGGGACGTCCGCGAATATGCGCGTCAAGGCCGCATCGATCATTCCCGTCGTCGATGCCAGCGGCCCCGAGATGACGAAGGCCGAGACCGTGACGCTGTTCAACGACATGTGCGTCTTCGCGCCCGGGTCGCTTGTGGATACGAAGGTCCAGTGGCGCGAGATCGACGCTCACAACGTCTCCGCCTCGTTCACCAACGAGGGGATCACCATTCAGGCGACCTTGACCTTCAACGATGCCTTCGAACTCGCGGACTTCGTTTCCGACGACCGCCTCGCCGGATCAGAGGACGGTAAGTCCTTCACACCCATGCGCTGGTCGACGCCGCTTCGCGACTACGCCTCGTTCGGCTCGCACTACCTGAGTGGCTACGGCGCCGGCCGATGGCACCCGAAGGATGCGCCGGCGTACGACTACATCCAACTCTCCCTGAAGAGCATCCGCTACAACGTCCAGAGATGACTCGGGTGTTAACGTTCCGCCGCGCCTAAAGGTGGGCGTGTGGTTCGAGGAGACACCCATGTTCGGCAAACCGCTGACCTACTATGTTCGCCTTCAGGCCTACGCCCTGATCGCCATCCTCGCGGTCTTCCTCATCCGGCTCATCATGTCCACTCTGGGCGTTCCGGACTCCGCCGGCAAGATCCTGAGCCTCACTCTCGCTCAGCTCCTCGCGCTTCCGTACTACGCCCTGCTCGCCAAGCGCGAAGGCCTCGGCTTCCGTCACCTCTACGCCATGGGCCTGATCCAGAGCCTGTTCTCACAGACCCTCGTGGCCATGGCCATCGCCCTTGGCATCTTCACCGGCCAGGACAACATCTACACCATCCCGGAGTTCTATCCCGCGGCTGCGCAGGGACCGGGCGGGCCGTTCCCCGTGGACGGAAAGAACTGGATGCACGCGGGCGCGCACATCGTCTTCGCCGGCCTTCTCGTTCTTCCGATCATCTTCTGGGCGATCAGTTCGATCAGCTTCGCCATCGTGCGCCGGGTGAAGTCCTGGTGAGGGTTCGGCGGGCACTCGGAGCGACGCTGGCCCTGACCCTGGTCCTTGCCTGCTCGGATGAAGCGATGAAAGCTCAGGCTCAGCCGGTCGCCCGGACGCCCCGGTACAGCTTCCGCGTGGTTAACGCGTTTCCGCACGACCCCACGGCTTTCACCCAGGGTCTCGTTTTCGCCGACGGCATCTTCTACGAGAGCACCGGCCTGCGCGGCTACTCGACGCTCCGGAAGGTCACGCCCGAGACGGGGAGCGTGATCCAGCAGGTCCAGGTGGAGGACCGTTACTTCGCCGAGGGCCTGGCCCTCGTGGGCGACGAGCTGTTGCAGCTCACCTGGGAAGAGAACGTCGGCTTCGTCCACGACAAGAAGACGCTCAAACGCCTGCGCACCTTCACCTATCCGACCGAGGGCTGGGGCATGGCGTTTGATGGGCAGAACCTGGTGATGAGCGATGGCTCGTCGCGTCTGTTCTTTCTCGACCCCAAGACGCAGAAGCCCCTGCGAAGCCTCCAGGTGTTCGATGGGAAGCGGCCGCTGGCGCAGCTCAACGAACTCGAGTTCGTGCGAGGCGAGTTATGGGCGAACGTGTGGACCACGGACCGCATTGCGAAGATCGACGTGAAGACGGGCCGGGTGACCGGATGGATCGACCTCACCGGTCTGCTGCGTCCCGAGGCGCGCGGGCCCGAGGGAGATGTGCTGAACGGCATCGCCTGGGACAAGGCGGGCGACCGCATCTTCGTGACCGGCAAGAAGTGGCCCTGGCTGTTTCAGATCGAGATCGTGCCCGTCTCCTGACCGCCAGGCGCCATGCGCTCCGAACTCCTGGTTTTCCTCAAGGCTCCAAGAGTTGGCGCCGTGAAAACCCGCCTGGCGAGCGACATTGGCGATGAACTCGCCGTGGAGATGTACCGCGGTCTCGCCCGGGCGGTTCTGAATGCGACCATGCCGGTGTCTCGAGACGGCTTTAGTCGAGTTCTCTGCTTCGCTCCGCGCGACGCGGGTCCCGAGATCGCGGCGTGGGTGGGCGATGAGATCCTCGAACCCCAGTCGGAGGGCGATCTCGGCGCGCGCATGGACGAAGCGTTCGCGAACTCCTTCGCGCGCGGCTCGACGAAGACGGTCATCATCGGGACCGATTCGCTCGATGTGAATCGGACGGCGGTGGAGGAGGCCTTTCAGGCGCTCGACCACGCCGACGTCGTGATCCGTGCGGCCGAGGATGGGGGATACACGCTCATCGGCCTGACAAAGCGTCAGGCGGCGCTCTTCACGAACATCGCCTGGAGCACGGGGACGGTCCTTTCGCAGACCCTGGCCGGCGCGACGACCGCTGGCCTGCGGGTTGAAAGCGCCGGGCCGGACGCCGACATCGACGATCTGGCCGGCCTGCGCCGCCATTGGGCGAGGCTCGCGCCGCTGCTCAATCCGGATGTCGCCCTCCGCATCGAGGGCGCGGCGTTTTTCACTCCGCCCGCCTAAACTTACCCTCTACATGTCCAAAGACCCGACGTTCCGCGTCCTTGTCGACGCGCCCAAGCGTTCGAGCGTGTACGAGGAGTATCGAAAGGAGTGGGACCGGCGCGAGACCGAGCTCGATGCTTCCGACCACCCGGTCCATGCCGACATCGAGACGGTGGCGGTGTGCGACCTGCGCTGCGGCAGCACCGAGGAAGATCCGAAGGGCTTCTGCCAGATCTGGACCCACGAGCACATCCGCATGCAGGGGATGGAGGATTTCTCGTACCAGCGCGGGTACATGGATCCGGTTCTCTACGGCCGCCTCATCCAGCAATGCGCCGACATCGGCGTCTCCTCGATCAAGTTCAACTACCGCGGCGAGCCCTCGCTCCATCCCCGGATCGTTTCCTTCATCCGCGAAGCCAACGCCCTCGGCTTCCCCGACCTGATGATGAACACGAATGGCAACGGTGGCGCGCGGAAGAACCCGAAACTGTTCCGCCAGATCGTCGAAGCCGGCATCACCGACCTGATGTTCTCGGTCGACGCCTGCGATGAGATCACCTATCACCGGCAGCGCGTGGGCGGCCAGTGGGACATCCTGCTGAACTCGGTCCGCGAGTCGGTGAACGCCCGCAACGAAGGCAAGGGGGCGAAGGACCTCAAGATCCGCGCTTCGGTCGTGCGCACGAAGATCAACGCGGAGGATCTCGACTCCGGCCGCATGGAGGAGTTCTGGCGGAAGGAGATGGGCGTCGACTGGATGTCGATCTCGGAGTGTTATCTCCCCGCGGGCGCTCAGCACTCCTGGCAGGCTGCGCATTGGACCGACCTCACCGCCGCGGAGTTCCAGTGCCCCGATCCTTTCCGCCGCATGGTCGTGACCTGGGACGGCCGGCACACGATGCCGTGCTGCCAGGGCTTTACCCTCGAGATCGACGGCGGACCCGTGGTGGCGGGCGCGGATGCCCCGATGACGACCGTGCAGAAGGCCTGGCTGTCGCCAAACTTCGAACGCCTGCGCAAGGCCCATCGGGACCGCACCTGGGACGACAAGACGCGCGGCGAGCCGATCTGCCAGTCGTGCGCGGTCACCAAGAAACCCACCCCCATCCAGTTTCCAAAGGACGGTCGCGTTCACCTGCGGGTTCTGTCGAGTTAGCTAGGCGCGGACACGCGCGGCGCACGGCGTGTTCCGCCAAACCCCCGGCCCATACGGTTCAAATGCACTATTGCTAGCACCTCTTCGCGCTCCTAACTTGGGGGCGTGAAGACGGTTGAAACCGATGTCCTGATTGTGGGCGGCGGGATCGCGGGCGCGGCCCTCGCGTGCGCCCTTCGGGACAGCGGCTACTGGGTGGTTCTGGTCGAGCCCCGCAAGGGCCCGCTCGACACCGCCCGAGGCGATCACCTGCAGCCTTGCACGGTCGATTCGTTGTCGAGGTGGGGCGTCTTGAACCGCTTCTTCGAACGCGGCGCGGGACGCCGCATCGGGCATGAGTTCCGTACCCAGTCCGGGGAGATCCTGCTCAAGGCCGACTACTCTGAACTGCCGATCCCGCATCCCTATTTCCTCGTCTACCACCACGACCTCATCGCCGAGACGTTCCTCGACATCGCGCGCGAGGGTTCGAACTTCGATCTTTTCAAGCCGGCGATCGCGAAGGAGTTCAAGGTCGTGGATGGAAGGATCAAGTCGCTCAAGATCCGGACGGAGGAGGACGAGGACGTCCTGATCAAGCCGCACATGGTGGTGGGTGCGGATGGATCGAACTCCGTGGTGCGATCGACCATGGGCTTTGCCACCTTCGAACATCCCTATCGCTACCCGATGGTGGCCCTGTTCGGAAAACGGCCTCAGCGGCTGCGTCCCGACAACTACTTTTTCCGCTACTCGGGGCCCGAGGGTGTTCTCGTCATCCAGCAGAGGATGGACGAACAGGTGAAGATCACGCTTCCCATCGGCAACGAGGGAATCGCGTGGTGGAAGAAGTCGACGAAGGAAGAGCGCGCCTGTGTGCTCGGCAAACGCGCCGACATCCTGAAGGGCTTCGAGTCGGAGATCGGCGGGTTCTACCCGGTGCGCATGATCCACGCCATCGACTATGTGAGCGGCAACGTCGTCCTGGTGGGCGATGCCGCCCACTCGATCCACCCGGCGCGGGGGCAGGGCCTCAACATGGGCATCACCAGCCTGCCCTGCCTGATCGGCTGTCTGCCCTCGGTGGCCGATGTCTCGAGCTCAGAGAAGGTCCGGCAGGCCCTGCTCCAGTACCAGAGGCTCCAGAAACCGCTCTTCGATCGCATCATCGCCCGCAATCATCACGCGGCCCTCGAGATGGAGACCGCGGCCGACGACAACCGCGCCGAGTTCCTGCTCAAGCACAACCAGCAGATCCGTGAGATCGCCTCCAGGCCGGAGTTGAGGCGCATGCACCTGCTCGAAGCGACGGGCTATCCGTTTGGAGCCCCGACCGAAACCGAACCCGATTACCTGGCGTAGAGCTCCTAGACCATCTCCGTCTTCCACAGATCGTGGAGATGGATGACCCCTTCGACGCGTCGTTTCGCGTCGATCACCACGAGCGCTGTGATCTTGTTCGTCTCCATCATGTCGAGCGCGCGCGTCGCGATCTCTCTCGCCGCGATGGTGTGAGGCGTCCGGGTCATGCCCTGCTCGGCGGGGAGGCCGAGCACGGTAGCGCCGAAGCGTTCCATGAGCCGTCGCAGGTCGCCATCAGAGATGACGCCAAGCAGTGTCCCCGCTTCATCGGTCACTGTGGTCATGCCGAGTCGCTTCTTGGTCATCTCGAACAGGACATCCTTGAGCGGCGCCCAGGGAGCCACCCGGGGCGTGTCGTCGCCCTTGTGCATCATGTCCTCGACGCGCAGGAGTTTTCGCCCCAGGCGTCCGCCGGGATGGAGATCCGCGAACTCCTCGACGGTGAAGCCGCGCTTCTCCGTGAGCACCATGGCGAGAGCGTCGCCCATGGCGAGAGCCGCGGTGGTCGACGCCGTCGGGGCCAGGCGAAGCGGGCAGGCCTCTTCGCGAATGGAGACATCGAGGTGAACCTCGGAAGCGTTGGCGATCGCTGAATCGATGCGGCCGGTCAGGGAGATCACGGGAACCCCGATCCGCTTGAGCGTCGGCAGCAGGGCCACGATCTCTTCGGTTTCACCGCTGTACGAGATGGCGATGACCACATCCCCCTTCACGATCCGGCCGAGGTCGCCGTGGATCGCTTCAGCGGGATGAAGAAAAAGAGAAGGCGTGCCGGTCGAGGAGAGTGTCGCCGAGAGTTTCTGCGCGATGAAACCGCTCTTGCCCATGCCGGTGGTGACGACACGGCCCGTGCAGGCGAAAAGCATGTCGATGGCCCGGCCGAAGGAATCGCCGACCTTCGGGATCAGGTCTCGAATCGCATCGGACTCGATCTGGAGGACCTTGAGCGCGGTCTCGTAAGACAACTTAGCCACGCTCCTGAGCCAGCGCGTGGACTTTCTTGAGGTGAGTAAGAAATCGCTTCATGCGGTCCAGACGATAGGCGTTCGGGCCGTCCGAAAGGGCCTTGCTCGGATCTTCGTGAGTTTCCATGAAGATTCCATGGACGCCGGCTGCCACACCCGCGGGGCCGAGCGTGTCGATGAAGTGGGCCTCGCCACCCGATCGATCCCCAAGACCACCGGGCTTCTGGACCGAGTGAGTGATGTCGAAGATCACCGGGTAGCCGAAGCCGCGCAGGACCGGGAACGAACGCATGTCGACCACGAGGGTGTTGTAGCCGAAGGACGCGCCGCGCTCCGTGACCATCAGGTTCGGGTTGCCGGTGGTCGCGGCTTTCTCCATCACGCCCTTCATGTCCCAGGGCGCCATGAACTGGCCCTTCTTGATGTTCACCGCGCGGCCGGAACGCGCGGCCTCGAGGACGAGGTCGGTCTGCCGGCACAGGAAAGCGGGAATCTGCAGGACGTCCGCGACCTTCGCGGCGTGTTCGACGTGCGATGTCCCGTGGAAGGCGGTGAGGGTGG
>CAZBTT010000197.1:0-8379 GCA_964494295.1 uncultured Acidobacteriota bacterium | reverse complement strand
AAGCGGTCGATCACGTGCGCGATCCGGCCCTCGATCCACGTCCGCCACGACTCCTCACCCACGTTCATATACGTGAGCCAGCCGTCCTGATGCCGGTCGTTGTTCCAGTCGACCCAGTTGAGGTTGTAGAGGTCGCCGTCGATCTTGTGGGTCGCCCCGCTCTTGATCTTGTCCCACACCGGCTGCTTCCGGTTCGCCGAGTTCGTGCCGAACATCGGCATCATCTTGAAGCCGAGTTTCTGCGCTTCCTTGATGAGACGCATGAAGCCGGGATCGCCGCCCATGCGCGCGGGAACCTCGTAGTTGGGATAGTCCCAGTAGTAGCGGCCGTCCCACGACGCGAGGAAGACGAGCACGCGCTCGGCCGGGATCTTCGTCGACATCCAGCGCAGTATCTCGAGCTGCTGGGCGTAGTCGTTGAAGATGAAACCGGTGTAGTGCATGCCGTGAAGCGTGGTCACGAGGATGGTGTCGCGCATCCATTTCGGCGCGTCGGTCCGCGCTTCCCAGGTGGGGATGTGGAACGCCTTCTCGATCTGCGCCATGTGAGTCTGCATCGCGTCTTCGAAGGTCGGAGCGTGACCGATGCGCCATCGCGGCACGGTCACATTCTTGTCTTCGCGCCACGCGTCGTGTTCGTAGATGGCCTCGACGCGAAACGCGGCTTCGCCGGCCTGGAAGTAGTAGCGCTTCGGGCGCACACGATCGTCGTAGGTCGAGAAATAGATGAAGTCGTTCTCCGCGGCCTGGACGATGGCCACGGGCGTCGACATGCTGGTGGGCGTGCCCGCGCCGTGAAGGTCGCCCGCGCCGAAGGTGTAGCCGCCGAGAACGTCGCCGTCTTTGGGATCGGTGAGCGGACCGCCGCCTACCGACACCTGCCCCCGCGGCACGTCACGAATGACCGTGGTGACGGTCTTGATCGCGCGATCCATCTCGACGGTGACGTCCCACTCGATCGTCGCGCCCGTCTTCGTGAACGTCGCGGTGAGTTTCCCCGGCGCTTTCTGCTGACCGCCAGCCCAGGTGAGGCCGGTGGCGGTGAGGGTGAGGCGGTTTGCGTCGCCCGTCGCAGTCATCGTCGCGCGGTCGAGGCTGTAGGCGTTTTCTTCCGTGAAGATGAGGAAGCTGAAGCGATGACCGCCAAACGCCACCGAGGGTTCGGGAAAGTCGAAGCTGAACTTCATGAAAGAGCGGCCGCGCGGGGGGATGAAGACGTCGCTCGTCGACATGAGGTCGCTGATCTCTCCGACGGGGCGCGCCAGCGGCTGAATCGGCTCGGCAGATTGCGCCGGACGTGCCGGGCCCAGGGCAGCCGCGGCGGCGAGGGTTTTCATCCAGTCGCGTCGTGAGAATTGATCGCTCATGCGGTTCGAAGCGTAGCAGGACGAAACGGAGGCATTCGGCGAATCGGACGGCGGCTCAGGAGAACGGGCGGTTCGGGCGGTCAACCGCCTGACCCGGGAGGTCGCTTTGATCCCGCCATTCTCTTTCAAAGCAGACGGAAAACCGGTATCGCAGATTCAACGGACTGGGCGCGAGGTCGACGGCCGTCGCGAGCTGTCACTTTCATGCGCTTGATCGAAGGGCGCGCGCCGAGCGCTCCGTTCCTCTGGATAGCGATTCGGATCGCCGAAGCCTTCATCTGAATTGCAGACTCCTGAATGGAAATGTTCAGGAAACGCGCGGCCTCTTCATGGCACCTCCGTTGCACTCAAAGGTTGAAACAAGGCGATCACCGATTTGACGGGAGATCGCGAACAAACCCACGCAACCGCCTCCAAACCCCAGTCAGGGGCGGCCCGCACGTTCAACCGACTGGAACTGCAAGGAGAAGAAAGTGAACATTCCTCTGAAAATCAGGAGGGCGGTCGCACTCGGCGCGCTGCTGCTCACGGCCCCGTTCGCACATGCCCAGACCACCGGTGAGATCTACGGGAAGGCCACGGACAAGAGCGGTGCTGTGGTCCCCGGAGTCACCGTCACCATCTCGAGTCCGGCTCTGATCCAGGCGCAGTCCGCAGTCACCAGCGGAACCGGCGTCTACCGTTTCCCCGCGCTCCCCATCGGCGCCTACAGCGTGAAGTTCGAGCTGCCTGGATTCACCACCGTGGTGCGAGAGGGTGTGAGGCTCGAGATGGGTCAGAACGCACAGATCAACGCCACCCTGGATGTCTCCGCCATGCAGGAAGTGGTCACGATCACGGGCGAAGCGCCTCTTATCGATACGCGCGATAACACCCGCGTCAACCGCTTCAACCAGGAAGCACTCCAGAACATCCCCTCCGCGCGTGACCCCTGGGTGATCCTCCAGCAGTCCGCCGGCATCGCGATGGACCGCGAGAACATCGGCGGCAACATGTCGGGCCAGCAGAGCAACTTCGTCGCCCGCGGCGCCGCGATGACCCAGCAGAAGTGGAACCTCGACGGCATCGACATCACCGACATGTCCGCGACCGGCGCCTCCCCCGTCTACTACGACTTCGACGCGTTCGAAGAGATGCAGATATCCACGGGCGGCGCGGACGTCACTATGCAGAGCCCCGGCGTGGGCGTGAACCTCGTCACCAAGAGCGGCACCGACAAGTTCAAGGGCTCCGCGCGCTACTACGTCACCGACGACCGCTTCCAGTCGACCAACGTCACCGACGCGCTTCGTCTGCGCGGCGCCACTTCCGGAAACCCGATCCAGAACATAAAGGACTACGGCGCGGAAGTCGGCGGGCCCCTCGTGAAGGGCAAGCTGTGGGCGTGGGGCAGCTACGGCACCCAGGACATCAAGGTCGGCGTCAACAACTTCTTCCTGAAGACCCCGGCGTGCATCGGCATCACTCCCGCCAACGCCGCGACCACTCCCTTCGACACGGTCAAGAGCTGTCTCAACACCGACCTCACCAAGCTCCTGACCTACAACGCGAAGGTGAACTATCAGGTCGCAAAGAACACCCAGCTTTCTCTCTTCTTCAACGCCGCGAAGAAAGACCGCAACGCGCGCGACGCTTCCGACCTCCGTCCGATCGAGACCGCCTACCGGCAGGGCGCGGTCATCGACGAAACCCTGGGTTCGAGCCTCTGGAAGATCGGCATTCCGAAGACCTACAAGGCTTCGCTGCGCCACATCTTCTCTGACCGCTTCATGATGGAGTTCCAGTACGCGCACGTCGGCAACAACTTCACCCTCGACTTCCAGGAGCCGGCGCTTGGCGCCGTGCAGTCGACGTTCGAGATCGCGAGCAGTCTCTGGGGCCGTTCCTTCCAGGCGTCCCAGTTTGTCCGCCCGACCAACAGCTTCGACCTCACGGGCACCCGCTCGTCCTCCGGGTTCCTCGGCGGTGACCACGCCATCAAGTTCGGCGTGCGCTACCGGCAGGATCGCGCGATCAGCAAGAACCACCGGGGCGGCAACGTCGAGGCGCGCTGGCGCGACGCCAACGGCGACCGTTTGTTCCAGTCGTCCGAGGCGGCGGAAGCGAACCTGTATCGTGACCAGTACACGGACTACAACGTGTTCGACGGCTCCGCCTACCTGCAAGATACCTTCAGCAAGGGACGCTTCACCCTGCAGGCCGGCCTACGTTTCGACCGTCAGTGGGACCGCACGAACGAAAGCCAGGTCGCGGCGCACCCGTTCTTCGGCCAGACCACGCGCACGGGCACCCCGTTCATCCACCTCCCGGCCATCAACTTCGCGGGCGCCGATCCGGGCGTCACGTTCAATGACATAGCGCCCCGCCTGGGCATGAACTTCGACCTCAAGGGTGACGGACGCAGCGTGGTCAAAGCCAACTATGCGCGCTACTACTCCCAGCTGGGCGACGGCGACCTCGCGGGCACGCTCAATCCCGTGCAGGCTTCGTTCGTGCGCTACCCGTGGACCGACCTCAACGGCGACCTGACGGTGCAGCCGGGCGAAGTCAACATCTCCGGCGCGGCCCTGAGCCAGGGCGGCAACTACAACCCGCTCAACCCGACCGCTCTTTCTTCCCCTGGAACGGTCGATCCGAACCTCCGAAACGAGAGAACCGACGAGTTCATCCTCGCCTACGACCGACAGTTCGGGAACTCGTTCGCGGTCGGAGTGGCCGCGATCTATCGCAAGTACGGCAACTTCCGGAAGAACGACATCCTCAACTGGACCTCCGCCAACTACCGCCCCGTTTCGTTCACCGCCAACTGCTCCGCGGTGCCCGCGGCCCAGAATGCACAGTGCCCCACGATCACATACTACGAGCCCACATCTTTGGTGCCGACCGCGTACGTGTACACCAACGTGGCGGATGGCGAGTTTTCGCGTGAGTATCGGGGCTTCGAGCTGACCTTCCGCAAGCGGACCGCCAACGGCCTCATGCTGAACGGTAGCTTCTCGTACAACGACAATCCGATCAGCACCACGCTTAGTCTCAACAACGGCCAGAACCCGTCGACCCTCAATCCCTCGGGCCTTCTCGGAACCGAGGACCCGACGAACCTGGTGAATTTCGATCAGGGTCAGTTCGCTCCCGTCTCGGCAGGCAGCGGCCTCGATAACGCCTTCATCAGCGCTCGCTGGCTCGCGCGTCTATCGGCGTCGTACACCATTCCGTGGCAGAAGATCGGCGTCGCCATGTTCCTCAACGGGCGCGACGGCTATCCGAATCCGACGGCCATCCAGACCCCTGCTCGCCCCAACGGCGGCGGGATCGGCACGGTGTACCTGGCTCCGCTCGGCGACAACCGTCTGGACGTCTTCCATAACCTCGACCTCCGCGTCGACAAGACGGTCTCGGTCAGGGGTGCCAAAGTCGTGATCTCGGCTGACATGTTCAATGTGCTGAACAACGACACGGTCCAGTCGATGCGCCGCATCCAGAACGCGGCCAACGCCAACCTGATCAGCTCGATCGTGGCGCCCCGCGTCGTTCGCTTCGGCGCGCGGTTGACGTGGTAGTTCGCTAACCGGCCGTCAAGGCTGGTTCAAGGGCGGGGTCCTTCGGGGTCCCGCCTTTTTTGTGCGCGGCCGCGTTCAACTTGGCCGATCGGGCGGAACCCTGTCAGCGGCTCGGCGCCCTCGGCGAAGCGGCGGGCGAGCCATTCCCACACTTCCTGCTCGGCGGGCGAACGCAGGACGCGGCTCTCGGAAATCACGAGTTGCGCCTCGGCCCGCCGATTTGCGAGGGCGAGAGCCACCACCCGCAGGGGCCGAAGGTCGGCAGCCCCGCCTTGCTCCGCCCGTAGAAGAAGGTCGGCGGCGCGGCTGAAGTCGCGGTCGCCCAGGGCATCGATCCCGAGAAGCGCGTCGAGACGGGAGCCGCGCTCGCCCCGCGCCGCGGCCCGGCGCGCGGCGCCGATCTCGGCGTCGGAGGTTCGCATCATGGTCAGGGCGGGAAAACGCAGTCGAGTGCCTGTGAGTACCTCCTCCACCTGGGCGAGGGTGACCGGCGGCTCGCCAAAACCCGGGCTGCCCAGATTGATCAGGCGCTGGATGGGGAATGCCGAAAGGGTGCGCTCGCGCAACTCCGCGGGCCAGACTCGTCGAATCCACTCGCTCGATTCAAAGGCGCTCCGGGCGCGCGTCACCTCCATCATCTGGAAGTAGAACGGATCAGAGGATCGAAGAATCCGCGGCGAAAGCCGGAGGGGGTGATCATCGTCGAGGGGGACGGATCCGGCGGTGAGCTGACGCAGCGCCGAAGCGTCGCCCAGGAACGTGGTTCCAAAGAACTCCGGGCTTTCGAAGCCCAGCGTCCGCAGCTCGGAACCGATAACCGGGTCTCGCCATTGCCGGGAGAACGTCTCTTCGCTCACCGGCCGGCCCCCGTCGGCGGTCCCCACCAGGATCCACTCGAGGCCGACACCCGCCCACAACGTGCAGTCCGCGAATGCGTCGCAGAAACCCCGGATGATCGAATTCGTTTCACTCGGGGTCGTCTGATAGACGGGCAGCCAGTAAGACGCGAGGCCCCCAGGCGCGAGACGCTTCCGCACCAGGTCGAAGTACTCCCGTGAATAAAGATTGACCACGCCCGCTCCCTTCGGAGGAGGGGGCTCGGCGGTGATGATGTCGAAACGCTGATCCGTGGTCAGGAGGAAGAAGCGACCATCCTCCACATGCACGCGGACCCGGGGATCGTCGAGGGGAAAAGCGCCCGGCCTCGGAAACACGACGCGCCCGAGCTCGAGAATGTCCTTCGAGATGTCCACCACGTCAATCGACTCGAGTTCCGGATCGTCGGCGAGTGCGCGGGCGGTGAGCCCGACCCCGTAGCTGATGAGCAGGGCCTTCCGGGGCGCGGGATGCAGGGCCACGGGCAGGTACACGAAGTAGCGCATGTAGCGCGCGGACGTGGAGTTCGAGCCCGACATCGAGTGGGAGTTGGTCAGCAGACGATGCTCGTAAGTCTCGCCCCAGCTTTCGCGAGCCATATAGGTGATCGTCTCGGTCAGGCCCTCGCGGTAGGCCTCGACGCGCTGACCCTCGCGAAGGTACGTAAGGGTGGGACGCTTTGCCAGATCGTTCCGCATCAGTCCGAACGGGAAGAGGACGATGAGGGCCGTGTACGCGGTGACGGCCATCCAGAAGCCCGCCCTCGCCCGCTGCGTGGTCTCCGCCTTGAGGCGGGCGGGGCAGGCGGTGAGGAGCGCAACGAGTCCATACCCCGCGGCGAGCAGGAAGAGCGTGCGCTCGATGCCAAGACCGGGGAGCAACAGGAAGGTACCGACAAGCGGCCCTGACATCGCCCCGGTGGTGTTCGAGAAGGCGATCGCACCCGCGGCTCTTGCCGCCCCGCGGCCCTGCGCCTTCACCGCCGTGCCCATGAGCGTGAAGAGCGCACCGGAAAGCAGCGCGGTCGGAAGCATCAGAGACATCGCGAGCCTCAGAACGATTCCCGGGTCCACGATGGTCGCCCCGATCGCGAATCGGCCCAGCGTGTCAGGAAGAGCCGCATAGGTCCATGCGGTGAGAGCACCGGCCGCGAGGGCAAGGCCGGAAAGCCAACGCCACGCGTCGTCATCCTTGCGCACCAGGAAGCCGGCGAGAAGACCGCCTGTGCCTATGCCGAAGAGCACGACCGCCAGCATGACCGCGAAAGCGAGGCTGGTTCCGAATACGAAGAGCAGGAGCAGGCGGAACCACACCACCTCGAGGGCGAGAAGGAGAGCGCCGGCCAGGAAAGCGGCCACCAGAAGACGCCGGGAGGCGGCATCGCCTTTGGGTTCGGCCTCCGCCACGACGGCGACGCTGGCCTGAGCCGTCTGTCGAGACACGAGCAGCACGCAGACGATGGCGGCCGCGTTGAGCGCCACCGCGCACAAGGCCGTGCCGCGGATGCCGAATCTCTCGATGAGGAACGCCTCGCCCGCCAGCGCTCCGGCCACCGCACCCAGCGTGTTCCAGCCGTAGAGCATGCCGAGCACCCTGGCGAAACGCGGCTCGCGGGCGGAGAGCGCCCCCGCCAACACAGGCAGAGTGGCGCCCATTGCGGTCGCGGGAATCAAAAGCAGGGCAAAGGCGAGCACGAATCGGACGGCATTCAGCAGCAGCGGCGAATCGAGGAGGGGCGTGAACGCGGGCGAGAGGGCGGCGGTCAGGCTGGGAAGCAGAATCACCAGCGCGAGCCCGGTGGCGCCAATCGCGGCCTCAAGCGACGCGTAGACGACCAGCGGGCGTCGGAGCGCCGCCCGCCTCCGGCCCGCGAGCGCATTGCCGATGGCCAGGCCTCCCATGAAGCTGGAGGTGACGAGGGTCGTGGCCCAGATGCTGTTGCCAAGCATCAGGCCGGCCTGACGGAACCACAACGTTTCGAAAATCAACGCGGCCGCGCCCGAGAGGAAGAAGACGAGGCTGAGAAGCGCGGTCAAACCGCCGCGATGCTAGCCGATTCCTCCAGGGGTTTAGCGGCTCCTCGCCTCCCATAACTGCGTCTCGATGAGGCGTCGCGTCTGGTCGGTGTGGGTCAACATCTGCGAGAGGTAGCCCTCGGTCGCGGTCACGCGCGCGCCCGGGACATCGAAGGGTTCGCGAAGAGCGACGGACCGCAGGATCGCGTCCCACTGCGCGACCTCGCGGCGGCCGAGCACGCCGAGTTCCTGAAGGTCCTTCTCCTTCGCGAGCCGCCGCGTGCTCTTCACCGCGCGGCCGAATGCTCGCGCCTCCACCGCGTCCTCCCAAACGAGGCGCTGATGGTCGAGAAAGCCGAGGCCGAGTTCGACTTTCACCCGGTCGAGTTCGGGACCCACCAGCGGGTCGAGGCGATCGAGCAGCGCGTTCACACGGGCGAGGCCGAGACCGCTGAGGGGCTGAGTCCTTGTCGCGACCCGGGTCATGACGTCCACGAGCCACCGGCGGTCGGCAGGCGGGAGGCGATTCAGCGGGCTCGCCGCCACCTTCGGCAGCGCGCC
>CAZBTT010000196.1:0-8402 GCA_964494295.1 uncultured Acidobacteriota bacterium | reverse complement strand
TCTCGCGGTCGAAAGCGTGCGTCGCGGCGAATCCGACTGCGCGATCGCCGCCGGGTCTTCGCCCGCGTCGCGCAGCAGGTCGAAACGGGCCACGAACGCGGGAATGTTGTCGTTCTCGGCTACCACGGAGAAACCGCGAACAATCTCGAAGAAGCGCGCGATGTTGGCGACCTTGCGTTCGTCCTTGGAGGACGACACCGCGGCCACACGCGCCAGATACCCCGATTCCTTCAGGAACTCGTAGAGCGCCTCGCCCGTGCGCTTGTGAGCCATGCTGGAGACGCCGCGCTCGATGTCGGTCACGAACTTCTTCGCCGCTTCGCGGGAAGCGCCTCCGATGGACGCGAGATCGGCATTTCCCTCGAGTTCGCGCAGGACATCGAGGAGCGGCCGGGTCTTCTTTGACGCGTATCGCGACATTCGCGATAGATCGACTGGATCGAACGCATAGATTTCCGAGAAAGCGAGCGCCCAGGCCGAAACCGAGTCGTCGGGGGCGGCCACGAGTCTCAGGAAGGCGATGAGACTGCGCACCTCGGGCCGCTCGAACAGACCAGCCCCTCCGGAAAAACGATGGGGGACACCGCGCATGTTGAGCGCGCGCAGAAAAGGGTCGGCGTCGGCGTTGTTCCGGACCAGGATCGCGATCTCGTCCAGTGGCACACCATCGCCCTGAAACCCCTCGATCGCCTTCGCCACCGCGTCGGCCTCGCCCGAGACGGTGGGAAAGCGCCATTGCGCCACGTTCTTTCCCGCACCCCGCTCCGCGATGAGTCTCTTGTCGAGACCGGTCATGGCCTCGAGGCGGTGAGGATTGTTGTACGTGATGAGCCGGTACGCCGTGTCGAGAATTTCCTGGGTCGACCGGTAATTCTGGCGGAGAACCACGCGTTTGGCGCCTGGGTAGAGCGAGAGGAAATGGATGAGATTCGCGGGCGCCGCTCCCCGCCAGCGGTAGATCGCCTGATCATCGTCGCCCACGACCGTGATGTTCGGAGCGCCTTCACCCGCGATGAGGCGGATCAGCTCGAGCTGGGCATGATTGGTGTCCTGGAACTCGTCGACCAGGATGTAACGGAATCGCTTTCGAAGGGCGATGGCGACGTCGGGACGCTGGCGCAGGAGCTTCAGGGTGAGGTGGATCTGATCGCCGAAATCCACGAGAGCAGAGGCGGCCAGCGCCTCCTGCTGGGCCCGGAAGAACTCCGCGGCTTCGATCAGGTCGAGCGCTTGTTCGCGCGCGGCCAGAGCTTCGTCGCCACTCGCCCTCTCGGCTGCGCGCAACTGCGCCTCCCCGAACTGCCGGATGTCGTCGGGCGAGACATCTTCGTCTTTGGCGCGTGACGTGAACTCCACGAGGGTGGAAAGATGACGGCCGGGATCACCCAGCGGACGGAAACGCTCGAGCGGCAGAGAGAAGAGGCGTTCCCTCAGAAAGACGATCTCATCGGCCCGCGACAGGACTCTGAAATCGGCGGGCAGGGACGCGGCGAAGCAGTTCTCCCGCAGTATCCGGTCGCCGAAGGCGTGGAACGTCGCGATGAAGCTCTCCGTGTAGCCATAAGGCACGAGCTGGTCCACGCGCTCCGACATCTCACGCGCGGCTTTCTCGGTGAACGTGAGAGCCAGGATTTCTTCGGGCCGGGCCTGCCTCGTGGTGATCAGGTGCGCGATGCGCCGGGTGAGCACCGTGGTTTTCCCGGTGCCGGCGCCCGCCACGATGAGCAGCGGTCCATCGCCGTGCAGCACCGCGCCGCGCTGGGCCTCGTTGAGGCCGTCGAGGATGATTTCCTCGCGGGTTCGCTCTGGAGTTTCGATCGCCGCCACCACTGTGAGACTAGCCCGACGCGCGTCTGGATGGGGTCCGATCGGCCGGGGAAGGGGCTACTTCAACTCCGCGAGTAACGCGCAGATTTCATCCATCGCGTCGAGCGCTTCTTTCGCGGGCCGGGTGTGGTGGTTCACGATGATCGAGAAGACCAGCCGCCGCCCCGAGATCGCGTCCACGTAGCCGCCGAGCGCGTTGACGTGACGCAGCGATCCGGTCTTGGCGAAGACGCGGCCCTGGGCTTTCGACCCGACCATCCGCCGCCGCAGCGTCCCATCGACGCCCGCGATGGGAAGTGAGTCCCGGAACGCCTTCGCGTGAGGATGACGTGCCATCGCGGCGAGAAGATCAACGACCGCGCGCGCGGTCACGAGGTCGGACCGCGACAATCCCGAGCCGTCGAACATGTCGGCCGTCTCGGCGCGGACGCCGAGGCCCTTGAGAAAATCCGCGCGTGCGCGCAGGCTTGCTTCCACCGATGCGTCCTTGACGGCAGCGAGACCGAGCCGCCGCAGGAGAGTTTCCGCGTGGAGATTCTGGCTTTCCTTGTTGACCACGCGGATCTGCTCGGCCACGGCTGGACCGCGCAGCGAGGCAAGGGGCCGAAGCGATGTGGGAAGAGGTTCACGGGAGGCCACCCACCCGTCGCGCACGCTCACGCTATGCCGCGAGAGGGCCTCTCCAAGCAGGTTCGTGGCGAAAAGCGTGGGCTCAGGCACCGCGACTGAACCGGTCCAGGCCGTCCCCAGGCGAGGCACGCTTCCCTCGAGGACAACCACGCGCGAGCCGAGCTGACGGGTCAGCGTGACCTTCGCCTTTTCTCCCTCGGCCGAGGTCAGGGTTCGATTCTCGACACGCAGAAACTCAGTCGGCGGTTTCATCACCAGCCGGGTGGCGTCGCCCTCACGCTCGCCCGGTTCGAGCCGTAGCCGGACCGCGCTGTCGAAAGCACTCAGGGCCGAAACCTCCGCTCCGTAGGACCACACCAGATCGTCGGCGGTCCAGCTGTCGGGAATGGTCTCTTCCGAAAAGAGACCGTCGTAGCCGACGAGACGTCCCTCGATCCGCGTGATGCCGGCGTCCTTGAGGTCCGAGGCGAGCTGATCGAAGGGGTCCTTCGAGGTGCGCCATTAAAACCGTCCCGACAGATTGGGGTCGCCGCGGCCGATGAACTAGGCGTCACCGGGAACCCGACCCATACCGTCGAGACGACCGGCGGTCTCCACCGTGGTCGGGGCGGCCACACCCGCGGGACCTTCCGCGTCCAGGATCGCCGCGGTGGTGAAGAGCTTCATGGTCGAGGCGGGCTTCACGTTCAGCGTCGCGTTCTTCTCGAAGAGCACCCGTCCGGTCTCGAGGTCGCGGATGTCGATGGCAACGATCGCGGGTGTGAACACGTCGCGCTTCAGAATCGACTCGATGGCGCGGGCGAGCGCGTCCGGGCCCTTCGCCTCGACCGGCCGGGCAACGAGCCACGCACCCGCGCACACGAGAAGGGCGGAGACACCGGCCCGGGTCATTTTCGTCAAGTTCATTCGACCTCGCCGCGGATTATCGCTTCCGCGCTCGCAGTAAGCGATTCGGCCGCGTTCGGACCTACAGGGATCGCGAGAGGTTCATGGATCCTCACGTGAACCACGCCCGGCACGAGCCGCCCCGGCTTCATCACCGCGCGCAGGCCGATGAGACTGACCGGGACCACGGGGGCCTGGGCCTCGACCGCGAGTTTGAAACTGCCTCGTTTGAAAGCGCCCATCGGAGAGTCTCCGCTTCGTGTTCCTTCCGGAAAGAGAGCGACCGATACCCCACTGTGGATTCTGCGTGCAGCGCGCGCAAGGCTTCGCCTGGCGCTGAAGGCGCGGGAGCGATCAATGGGAATGTTGCGGGCGGCGATGAGGAACTGGCCCATGAGCGGCACCCAGGCGAGGGAACTCTTGTAAACGATCCGGAACGAGCGCGGCAGGGCCACGAAGAGAATGGGAATGTCGAGGGCGCTCACGTGGTTGGACACGAACACCACCGGCCCTTCGGGAAGCTTCGAGAACGCTTCGATGGTCACGCGAACCCCGCCGGCTGCGAGGATCGCCCTCGCCCAGAGCCGGGACACTCGAAAGCCGATCTCGCCGTCGCGACGGAAGGGCCAGGCGAGTATGCCGACCGGCGCCAGGACCGCCGTTGCCAGACCGGCGGTGAGAATCGCGAAAGCGAGCCGGATCAACCTTGGCCCGGCTCGCTCAAGACGCTACTCTCCCCGGTTCGTGGTGCCGTTCGCGACGAGCGGCAGCGCCTCGGCGGTTTGCCGCGATGCGAGGGGGACTTCGTCGGTGTCGCGAAGGCTCGCGTTCGCCACGGGCATCTCCGCGGTGATCTTCGAGTCGCCCCGGCGCAGGACCGGCCTGGTGTCCTTGCGCGAGAGTTCTTCCGCGGGCGCGTCGGGCCACCGCACGAAGATCATCTTGCCGGCCGCGGTCTGCAGGACCGTGGTCACGTTCACATCGATGGTGCGGCCGAGCGCCCTCCGCCCGCCCTCGACGACCACCATGGTGCCATCATCGAGGTAGCCCACACCCTGCCCGTGTTCCTTGCCTTCCTTGCTGACGAAGATCCGCATCGGCTCTCCGGGCAGGACCAGCGGGCGCAGGCAGTTGGCGAGATCGTTGATGTTGAGGATCTTCACGCCACGAAGCTGGGCCACCTTGTTGAGGTTGAAGTCGTTCGTGACGATCTTCCCTTCGGTGCGCAGCGCCAGTTCGATCAGCTTGAGGTCCACCTCTTTCACGTCCGCGAAATCAGTGTCGACGATCTGGATGGGCGTGACCGGGTTCTTCTGGATGCGCTGGAGCATGTCGAGGCCGCGGCGTCCGCGGTTGCGCTTCAACGGGTCGGAGGAATCCGCGACCTGCTGAAGCTCGACGAGGACGAACTGGGGGATGACGAGCGGCCCTTCCATGAATCCGGCTTCCACGATCTCCGCGATTCGGCCGTCGATGATGACCGACGTGTCGAGAATCTTTGGCGCGGTCGACGCCACGGGAACATCGGCGCTCGCCTCCCAGTCGCTGCGAAGGTGCCGCAGCGAAAATCCCTCTGACCGTCTGACCCCGGTCGCGAAACCGATCCATCCGAGGCCCACGCCGAGCCCGACCCGTACGGCGGTTTCGAGAGGCGTTGTTCCCGGAGCGAGGACCAACCCCGCGAGTGTGGCGAGAACCAATCCCACGAGAAGGCCGAAGCTGCCGGAAAGGACTCTCCTCGGCGCGCTCTTGCCCGCGAGCATTTCCAGGACGAGGATGGCGCCCCCGGAGACCGCGCCCCCAAGGGCTCCGCCGAGGGGATCAGGAGCCATCAGGGCCCCGAGAAGGGTGAGGGTGAGAAGGACGAGGAACCGGCCAAAACCTGCCAGCATGTATGTAAGACCTAGAATAAAGACGGTTCGGGGAATCCGAACTGTGCAGAATGCGCGGAGTCTAAGAGAAAAATCCCGAGAAGCGTGGAGATCCGAAACGTGCCCAAAGTTTCCGCTCGAGGCCTGGCCCTGCCACCTTCGCCCATTCGCAAGCTCGCGCCTTACGCGGATGCGGCCAAGGCGAGAGGTGTCAGGGTCTTGCACCTCAACATCGGCCAGCCTGACCTCGAGACCCCGAAGGTCATGCGGGACCGGCTGAAGTCGATCGACCCGGTTATCGCCTACTCGCCGTCGGCGGGCACGCCCCAGTACCTCGCGGCCTTGTGTCGCTACTACGCGACCGTCGGCCTCGACGTGGCGCCGAGCCAACTGGTCGCCACGACCGGCGGAAGCGAGGCGGTGTTCTTCGCCTTCCTGTGCCTGGCCGAGGCGGGCGATGAGGTGATCGTCGCCGAACCCTTCTATACGAACTACAGCTCTTTCGCGGCTATGACCGGCGTGAAGCTGGTTCCGGTTCAGTCCCGTGGCGAGGAGGGATTCCATCTCCCCGGCCGCGAGGCCTTCGAGGCCGCGCTCAGTCCACGCACGCGTTTTGTTCTCGTCTGCAACCCGAACAATCCCACCGGGACCGTCTACTCACGCGAAGAGATCGAGCGCGTCGCCGGGTTCTGCCTGGATCACGACCTGTTCCTGGTGTCGGATGAGGTGTACCGCGAGTTCGTCTACGACGGCCTCATCGCCACTTCCGCTCTCAGCCTTGCCGGTTTCGAGGACCGGGTGGTTGTGGTCGACTCCTTGTCAAAGCGGTTCAGCGCTTGCGGTATCCGCCTCGGCTGCTTCGTCTCCCGTAATGCCGAAGTGATAGCCGCCGTGACCCGGGCCGCGCAGGGACGCCTTTCGCCTCCCGGCCTCGCCCAGGTCCTCGCCCTTGGCATGGCGGAGATCGAGGCCGACTACTACGCGGGTGTGCGGGCCGAATACCAGAAACGGCGCGACGTGATCTTCGAAGAGCTGCAGAAGATCCCCGATGTATTCCTTCGCAAGCCCGAGGGCGCCTTCTACGTCGTGGCCCGCCTGCCGGTTGCGGACAGCGACGACTTCGCCCGGTTCATGCTCGAGAAGTTCTCTTTCGAAGGGGCCACGGTGATGGTGGCCCCCGCCGAAGGCTTCTACGCGACGCCCGGCCTCGGGTCGAACGAGGTGCGCATGGCGTACGTCCTCAACTGCGACGACCTGCGCAAGGCGATCCGCGTGCTTGGCGAGGGCCTCAAGGCCTACGCCAGCCGAGGGGTCCTCCTCACAGCCTGAAATCGACCCGTTCGACCTTGTAGCCGCGTTCGGCCAGAAGCGCAGGGAGGCCCAACCGGCCGATCATGTGAAGGCTGCCGACCGCGGCGAACACCCGCTTTCCCGATGCGTGGACATCGTCGATTCCCTTCGCGAGTCCAGGATTCCGCTCGTCGAGCAGGCGTCGCATCATCCGCCGGTCTTCGTCGGTCTCCACGCACTCGCACCACCTCTCGTAGTTTTCGAGTTCGCCGAGTTGCCCGTTGGCCCACATCGAGGCCATGCGGCCGACCAGCGGCCCCGCGTCGCCCTGTTCGAGATCATCCAGAGCCCGTTCGACCGCCGCCTCGATCTCTCTCGCTGTCCCGCCGAGGAGTAGGTCGAGCTGCAACTCCGGGGTTTCGAGAGAGGTGACGGGCTTGCCAAGACCCCGGGCCATGCCCGCATAGATCCCATCGATCGCGAAGGCCGGATCGAGGCCCTCCCGGCGTCCCGCCATCATGGTCAGCGTGGTCGCCACCATGAGCGGCGACGTGGTGGTCAGAATCTCGTCAGGGAGGCAGGCCGCTTTGAGCTGGGTCTGCAGCCGGCGCGTGAGCGGGGCGGGAAGCGTCTGCCCCGCCTTCAAGGCCATGCCATCTCGAAGCCGCCGTCCGAGTTCAGGGTCGAGAATGTCCAGTTCGAGCGCCACCACGTCGCTCGCTCGCACCGCCTCCATCACCTGCGGGCCCGGGAACAGCCATTCCTGGCGGCCCACATGGATTGTTCCATAGAGGTATGAAGTTCGATCGCCTTTGGTAATCCGCCAGAGAAAGCCGCGGTCGCGCGCGGCCTTCATGCCCTCCTGGATCTGCGCCGGCGAGGGCGGTTGCGGCGCGGGCGGGCAGGTTGAGGGTGTTTCGGCGGTCTCCGCGAACGCCGCGGACAGCACGACCAACAGTCCCGAGAGGAGAAGTTTCACGTCGTTGAGCCTAAGCGACGGACCCGGGTCGATGAGAACAGGGGGAGGCGGGCAAATGGCGGTGGCGATACGACGGCTTTGTGGGTCAATTCATTCATCCTCACACGCCGCTGATCCGCGATCGTTCGATCGTGTGCATCAATACGACCAATCCCGGAGGCATGAAACGACTCGAACTGCAACTCCGCGACGGCACATTTGTCGTCACCGAGGCCGCGGCGACAAAGTCGTCGCCTTTCGCTCGATATCAGGACGACACCGTTTTGTGGAACGACCGCTTGTACGAACCGAGCAATGGCATTTTTTCCTGCTTCAACGGGAAGAACGGCAGCGTGATCTGGCAGCAGCGCATGGGGCCGACGTTCGCGACGACGTTCGCCGACGGCCATTTCTATTTCCATGCGGACGACGGACGAATGCGACTGGTCGAACCGACAGAGACTGAGTCGCGTGTGAAGTCCGAGTTCGTGTTGCCCGATCACAAGAACTCGCTGGGGACGACGACTCCGATCGTGACCGGCGGCCGGCTGTTCGTTCGCGAGGACGATCAATTGTTTTGCTACGACGTTCGCGCCGAAGCGGCCAAGCTCCCCGCTTCGGTTCCATCACAAGTGGTGCTCGCGGCACCGGACGCGAAGCTCAGAGCCGATCTGCACGAACGGACGCTCCGCTCGGTCTTCGTGCCGACGCCCTGGACGGACGCTTGCTTCACGTCGGTGGCGATCACATCGGGGTTGACCTCGCCCACGTTGGCCTGGCCGTCGGTCATGATGAGGACGCGGTTGAGCGCGTCGGCGGCGACGTGCGGCTGCACCTGCGCGACGCCCTCGCGCCAGCCGGCATGGAGCGCGGTGCTACCGCCGGGGTGGATGCCGGGCAGCATGTCGAGCAGCCGTTGCCGGTCCGTCGCGAGCGCCGAC
>CAZBTT010000195.1:0-8424 GCA_964494295.1 uncultured Acidobacteriota bacterium | reverse complement strand
CCCGAGTTGGCCGCTGCTGTTGCCGCCCCAGCATTTCACGCCGCCCCCGGCGGTCACCGCGCAGACGTGGCCGATGCCCACCGCGACCCTGGCGACTCCGCTCGAAAGGCCCGAGACGTCAACGGGCACAGTGCTGTTCGAGTTGCCGCCGTTGCCGAGCTGACCCAGCTGATTCCGGCCCCAGCATTTGAGCCCTCCGCCTGTGATCGCGCATGTGCCGTCAGCGAGGTGCGCGTCGATCGACGTCACGCCTGAACCGAGCCCCGTCACTTCCACCGGAGCCGTGCTGGTGAACCCCGTCCCATCTCCCAGCTGCCCGGAGAAATTCAAGCCCCAGCATCTGGCCCCTCCCCCGGTCACCGTGGCGCAACTGTGCGCGCCGCCGCCGGTCACGCTCAAGACACCGCTCGTGAGCCCGAAGACGTCGACGAGGGCGCCGCTCGACGAGTTTCCGAGTTGACCGAACGAGTTATTGCCCCAGCATTTGGCGCCGCCTGTGGATGTGCGCACGCAGTTGTGCTCCCAACCCGTGGAAAGGTGCGACACATCCGAAACGAGTCCCAAGACGTCAAGGGGAACCTTGGAGTCTTCGGGCGTCACCCCGGCCCAGTCGCCGCTCTTGTTTCCCCAGCACTTCACGCCCCCGCCCGCGGTCAGCGCGCAGGTGTGAGAGAGGCCGGCGTCGATCGAGGAGATCAGCTGCGCCCGCGCGACGCCCGCCGAGGCGAGAAGAAAGCCCACACCGACAATGAGTTGGGCCGTTCGGTTGAGCATCAGGAGGATGGCCCGCGCTACTGCTCTGGAACGACCGTGATCGTGCCTGTGGTGTTGGTCGTATTCCGTCGAATGACGTTCGTCCCAGCGGACCCGAGCGTGCTGCCGGGCGCGGCCGAAAGACCCGTGGCGTTGCCGAACACGCGCGACCGGCCGATCCGCACCGTGCCGCCACTGAGCGCGTTCACCCCCACGTTGTTGAGGGCCACTTCCGAGCGCTGAACGTCCGCGGATCCCCCATCCACGGTAAGACCAGCCGCGGTGTGTCCGACGAAGGAGGACTCACGCACCGAGTGAGATCCCGAGTGGATCAGCAGACCCGTTCCATTGCGTTCGAACCGGGCGCTTTCGATCGAGATCTGACTCGTACCCGCCGCGGCGACGACCACACCGGAGGTGTTCGCCGCGAACACCGCGTTGGCGAGGCTCACCTGCGACGCCGCCCCCCCGTTGACGTTCAGGCCGGTGGCCCAGCGGTCGATGGTGGAATCCTCGATCGACAACGAATCGGCGGCGGTGAGATTCACGGCATTGCCCGAACCTCCCCCTTTAAGAGTGAGGCCGCGCAGCACCACACGCTCGCCGGGGGCGTTGATCGTGATGGGCTGGCGCACAAACGCGACCGTGCCCGAGGGCGAGGTCACCTTCACGCTCTTCGTAATGAGGAGCGGAGCCGTCTCGTATTCGCCGGTCGCGACCACGATCACCTCGCCCGAACCCGCGACCTGGAAGATCGCCTGGCCGATCGATCGGCAGGGCGTGGTGAGAGACGTGCAGTCGTTGGCGTCGTGGCCGCCGCTCGAGACGAAAGTGCGCGAGCCGGGGACGTCGTTGTCGTTGATCGTGCCCACACCCTGGCCATCGACGATGGTGGCGTTGGCGGGAGAAGACAGATTCACCGCGAACGTCTCGTTGATCTCGACTCCGAAGTCGCCGTTCACCAGAACCGAGATGGGACGCGTCACCGTGCCCGGCGAAAAGGTCAGGAAGCCTGAAGCGGTCACGAAGTCGCGCCCTGCCATAGCGGTGGCGTCGCCGGTGTCATAGGAAACCGTCACCGTCCTTCCGCTCGCCGCGGAGAGGGTCACCGTGAACACCGCCGACTGGGTTCCGGTGTTGCCCTCGGTGATCGCCACATCGTTGATCGAAAGGGTCGGCGTCGGGTCATCGTCGGTGATGGTTCCGAGGCCCTGCCCGTCGGACACGACCAGCTTCACCGGACTGGTCAGGTTGACGAAGAACGTCTCGTCGAACTCGTCCAGGGTGTCACCCGCCACCACGATGCTCACCTGCTTGCTCACCTCTCCGGGCGCGAAGTTCACCGTCCCGGTGGCGGCGGTGAAATCGGCGGGCGCGGTGGCGCCGTTGGTGGTTCCATTGGCGGTGGTGTACACGACGCTCGTGGCGTCGCTGCTCGCCGCGGAGAGCGTGACCGTGAAGTTCGCGTTGATCGTGCCCGCGTTGCCTTCGATGACGGTGGCGTTGCCGATGGTCACGTTGGGGAAAGGTGGGATGTAGCCGCGTTGTACGACCTCGAAGTCTGAGGCGTCTAGGGAATGAAAGGCGGGATTCAGTATTCCGTTGTCCCATCGGGTGTCAAAAGCGCCGCTGATGTACATATTCGAGCCATTGTCGGCCATGATCAGACCGTACTTCTTCATGGCACGGAAGATCTTCTGCACCTCGGGCGCGTATCCCGAGATGTTCTTGCTGGCTTTGAGGCGGAGCCGCGCGCCCATCGGCAGGGCGTTGTTGTTCGTGCTCGTGTTCGCCTCGTGTGATGCAGGGAAAACCACACCTTTGGAGCGACTGACCGTGAATCGGAGGGCGTGGTTGATTTCGTCCGGGCCGAAAACCTCGTCATAGCGGACGAGACCGGGCAGGATGGCGAGGCCAGCCGCATCGGCAGACGTCCATCCCTCAGGCCGGCGATTGTTGGTGTTCATGTCGAAGAAGGCGCCTGAACCCGCGACCCAGCCCGAACCGTTGTGATGCAGCGCGTAAAGTTCGTAGAGGTGGTTGTTGTCCTTGTCCACGATCAGCATGTGACGGTCGCCGCCCACGTCCTGGTTTCCCGGCGGCCCGCCCTCGATCCAGTGCGGCTGGGTGATGGCTTCGGGCGGAATCGGGTAGAAGGGAAAACTGGTGTCGGTGTTGTGATCGACGCCGTCGCTCTCGTCCGAGTAATCGAACTGCACGGCGACTTTCGGCTGTGTCTCATCGACTACTACATAGGGGATTCCGTAGATCTCGTCGGAGCCCGGCGACTCGGTGCCGCCAAAGTCCGGATGGAGTTGGCGGGCGATGATCTGACCGGTGGTGGGGTGCGTCTTTATGAAGGTGATGAACGCAGCCGAGTTCGGATCCAGGGGCGCGGCGCTGATATCCACATTCCACCAGTTGTCCGACGGAAACAGCGGAAGCGGCGAAGGCAGCGGTCCGCCACGGGTGGCCACGGGCTGAGGCCCGGGAACCCCGCCCGCCGAAACGGGCGATGGCGGCACCGCAGCGCTGACCGCGCCGATCAACAGAAGCACTGCGGGCCACGCCAGCAGACCTTGCGTCGTTTCTCTCTTGCCGCTCACATGCCCCCCTTTACGGCGCGGTTCTCGCCGAGTGCCAGGCAGGTTAGCAAACCGTCGATCGGCCGGGAGTGCCTAAGGTCACCTCGGCCTATGACCGCGGATAGGGTCGACGTTTGCTCCGCAAACGGGCAGCTACTGCTCCGACACCGCCGTGATCGTGCCGCTGGTGTTCGTCAAGTTGCGGCGGATGACGTTGGTCCCGAAGGACGAGAGCGTGCTGCCGCCCACCGCGGAGAGCCCGGTGGTGTTCCCGAAGACATGCGACCTTCCGATACGCGCGGTTCCCCCCGCCAGCGTGGACAACCCGACCCCGTTCAGGCTGAACTCCGACCGCTGGATATCGACCACGCCGGGGCCGACCACGATCCCGCTCGTGGTGTTGCCCGAGAACGTCGAGTCCTTCACCTGGAACGTCCCGGCCAGGATCTCGAGGCCCTTCGCGTTGCGTTCGAACCGGCTGTCGTTGATCGCCACGCGGTTCGAGGTGGAGGCGCCGGTGTCGAGAATGCCCGCGGTGTTGTTCCGCACCATGGTGTTGAGGATCGAGACGCGCGACGCCGCGGCGTTGTTGGGCCGCAGGCCCGCGGCCCAGCGGTCGATGGTCGAGTCCTCGTTCGAGATCGAATCCGCGGCGGTGAGGGTGATCCCGTTTCCAGCGCCCGCCCCTTTGAGAGTCAGCCCGCGCAACACCACCCGGCCGCCTGCGGCGTTGACCGTGATCGGCTGGCGGATGAACGCCACCGTGCCCGAAGGCGACGTGATCTTGATGCCCTTCGTGATGGCGAGGGTCGCGGTCTCGTATTCCCCCGGACTCAGGACGATGACCTCACCGTCCACCGCCGTCAGGGCGAGGGCGGCGGCGATGTTCCGACAGGGCGTGGTCTGAAGCGAGCAATCGGCGGCATCCGTCCCCGTCGAGGAGACAAAGGTACGGGCCCCGAAATCGTCGGTGGTGATCGTGCCCACACCCGTGCCGTCGCCGATCGAGGCGTTCACCGGGTTCGACAGGGTCACCTGGAAGGTCTCATGGAATTCGACATTGGTGTCGCCCAGGACGGGAACGGTGAAGGTCTCGCTGGTGTCCCCGGGAAGGAAGGTGAGGGTGGTGGGGCCCGTCGCGGTGTAGTCGCTGCCCGCGGTGGCGGTGAGGTTGCTCGTGACCGCGGACACCGTGACCGTGGAGGCGCTGGCCGGCGACAGCGTCACCGTGAAAACCGCGTTCGTCGTGCCCGCGTTGCCCTCGACCACCGCCACGTCGTTGATCGACAGCAGGTTCACCGCGTCGTCGTTGTTGATGGTGCCGAGGCCCTGGTTGTCCGAGATCGTGGCGAGGAAGTTTTGATTCGAGAGGTTCACGAAGAACGTCTCGTTGGCCTCGCCGGTGACGTCGCCCATGACAGGGACGCTGATCTGCTTTGAAGTTTCGCCGGGGGCAAAGACGAGGGTGCCCGAGACCGGCGCGAAGTCGCTGCCCGCGGCGGTGGACGTGATATTGAGCGTCCACCCGGTGGCGATCGAGCCGCCGTCGCCTCCGAAGTCGTCGACCACGTAGAGGCTCCATACGCCGTTGGCGCTCTGGCCGGCGAAATCCGAGAGCGCCGAGCCGTAGAGACCGGCGGGAGCGGGGCCCGGATAGGTCTCGCTGCCGTCGCCGTCATTGATGTTGGTCGGGCGGTAGGTCCCGCTCACGGGGGTGGCGGAAGTGAGGTAGCTCGCGGCGGAGTCGTCGAACGTGAGATTCACGGCCGCGGTGGCCGTGGTGGGACCGATGTCCGACATCAGAACGATCTTCTGTCCGCCCGGACCCACGAGCAGGATGTCCACGTCGCGAGTGTAGTTGTGGGCGAAACCGTTGAGTGTGACCGTCACCTTCGACACCGTGCCCGCTCCGGCCACGTTGATGGTCGAAGGATAGGGGACGGCGGTCGTGGGGTTCGGCCCGGCCCCGGTCCCGGGGATGTTGATGAACGTGTTGTTGGAGAAGGCGGCGGTGGTGGTGGAGCCGGTGGCGGTGCCGTTCGCGGTGGCGTACTGCACGGAGACCTCGCCCAGCGCCGCCGCGGAGAGGGTCACGTTGAAGTTGGCGTTGGTGGTTCCCGCGTTGCCCTCGGTGACCGCGACGTTGTTGATCGAAAGACTGGGCAGGGGCGTCACCGCGGTCCGCCAGTTGGCGACGGTGTTTCGCGTCTCGTTCAACGACCGCTGATTGTGCGCGGAGTTCGCGGCGGGATCGGCGATGCCGGTGACGAAGCCGTTGAACAGCACACCGGGGTTCGACCAGTAGTTGACGCGCGTGCAGCCGCCGCAGTCGTTGCCGTAGGCCATGACGGTGCGGAAGTTCGGGGCCGACGATTTTTGGACGAAACCGAAGGAGTAGGGTTTCACAGCCACGTCCGATCCAGTCACGAAACGGTCGTGATGGGAGCCCTGGTTGTGGCCCATCTCGTGCGCGAAGGAGTGGGTGCCGGTGCCGCCGGTGCGGCCCACCACGCTGTACCCCAGGCTCTCGAAGGCCGGGGATTCGACGGTCATCAGCCAGGCGAGGCCGCAGTACTGGATGTCCTCGATCCACAAGCTCACCAGATCGGCGCCGTGGGTGTTCCGAAGGGTGTGGACGTTGGCGATGTTGCCATTGGTGACCGCGGCCAGCGCGTTATCGAAAGCGCCCGGGCCCGAGGCGTCCTCGGTATACGCAACCTCGGCCGTGTGCACGAGACGAACCCGCTGAATGACGCCACTGTTCAAGTAGCCCTGGTTGGTCTCCGACATGCCGAGCACGATGAGGTTGTTGATCGCGGCCAGGCCGCCGGCAGCGGTGCGCGCCGCGGGGGTGAAGACGACCATCACGTCGATGATCGACCCGTCGTCCGCGGCCACGACATCGCCAGCCGTTTCCGAAGGCGCGTTGGCTGCGCCGGCTTTGGGACCCGCGGCGAGACTCCCGGCGGGCGCGAGCTTCGGCTGGGCGCCTTCAGGAAGGCGAGAGGAATCCACGTCGCGCACCGCGAACACACCGGGCGAAACGTAGCGAAGCTGGTAGAAGCGGCCGTCGATGGTGCGGATGTTGCCGGAAGCAACGTCGCCGGTCACGGCGAGCGTGAACGAACTGAGCCACTCCCCCACGATCTCGCCGTGCCAGATGATGGACTGGCGGTCGGGCGTGCGCTCGACCCGATCGATGGCCGCGGTGAGGGTGACGTCATCGAAGAGATTCAGGAGAAGGGTCGGCCGGGTCTGAGTGAGATTGATCTGCTCGGTGGCCCTTGACGCGGCGTTCTGGTCGAGCTGATCGAATCGAAGACCGACATAGTTCACGCGCCGCACGCCAGGGTCGAAGACACCCATGTCGGGAAGAGCGGGCCGACTCGCCTCCGGAAGTGTGCTGAAAAGACCGGGAGAGGATGGGCCGGGCTGGGGTCCCTGGGCCAGGGAGGGACGGGCCGCGCACAGGGCCACGAAACCCAGAACGACATGGATTAGGACGAAGCGAAGGGGTCGTTTCATGAGGCCTCCGGAAGTCCCGGCACGCGTGATTGCCCGCTGCCGGCGACGAAAAACGCGGGCAGCCTACCACGACGAAATCAGGGACGTCCCTACTGCTCGACAACCGCCGTGATCGTGCCGCTGGTGTCGGTTCCGTTGCCGCGGATGATGTTCGTCCCGAAGGACGAAAGTGTGCTGCCGCCCGCCGCGATGAGGCCCGTGGTGTTGCCGAAGACCAGAGACCTTCCGATGCGCGCCGTGCCGCCCGCGAGGGTGGAGAGGCCCGCGCCGTTGAGTGTGAACTCCGACTTGGAGATGTCGGCCACGCCGGGACCGACCACAATCCCGCTCGAGCTGTTGGCGGAGAACGTCGAATTCGTCACCTGGAATGTCCCGGTGACGATCTCGAGGCCATTCGCGTTCCCATCGAAGCGGCTCTCGCTGATCACGACCTGGTTCGATGTGGAGGCGCCGGTGTCGAGAACCCCCGAGGTGTTGTTCCGCACGATCGTGTTCAGCAGGGACACCCGCGACCCCGCCGCGTTGTTCAGCCGCAGGCCGTTCTCCCACCGGTCGATGGTGGTGTCCTCGATCGACACCGAGTCCGCGGCGGTGACGGTGATCGCGTTCCCCACACCCGTCCCCCTGAGGGTCAACCCGCGGAACACCACCCGGCCGCCCGGCGCGTTGATGATGATCGGGTGCTTGGTGAAGGCGACGGTGCCCGAAGGCGACGTGATCTTGATTCCCTGAGTGATGGTGAGCGGCCCGGTCTCGTAGGCCCCCGGGGTGAGGATAATGATCTCGCCGTCGCTGGAGGTCTCGGTGAGGGCTCTCGCGATGTTGCGGCAGGGCAGGGACTGGACGGAGCAGTCGATCGTATCGGTCCCGAATGCCGAGATGAAGGTGCGCGAAGGCTTCTCCTCCGACAGGATCGTGCCGACGCCGGTGCCGTCCGCGATGCTCGCGTTGCCCGGCGCGGAAAGGACCACGTTGAACGTCTCACTCGCCTCGGGCACGACATCGCCGTTCACCGTGACCGGGACGGACTTCGTGGTCTCGCCGGGGGTGAAGGTCAGAAGCGTATTCACCGCGGTGTAGTCCGCGGGCGCGGCGGCCGTGCCCCCGGTGGTCTGCGCGGTTACCGTCACCGTCTGGCCGCTCACGGCGGAGAGGGTTACGGTGAACGTGGCGACGGAGGTGCCGGCGTTTCCTTCGTTCAAGGTGACATCGTCCACCGAAAGGGTCGGCAACGGATCGTCGTTGGTGATCGTGGCGGTGCCCTGTGGGTCTCCCATGATGGCGCCGGAGATGTTGCTCAGGTTCAGGAAGAATGTCTCGGTCGGCTCGTTCAAGGCGTCCCCATTGATAGTGAGGGAGATGAACTTCGCCTGCTGGCCGGGGGTGAAGGACACCACGCCGGCGGCCGCGACATAGTCGTTGTCGGCGGTGGTGGCGGTGTCGTTCGCGGTGGCGAAGCTGGCGCTCACCGGACCCGAAGAGGGAGTCGACAGCGACACCGTGAAGTTGGACAAAACCGGACGGGCGTCCCCTACGCACAAGGTGAAGTCCTTGACGGAAG
>CAZBTT010000194.1:0-8454 GCA_964494295.1 uncultured Acidobacteriota bacterium | reverse complement strand
AGAAGGAAGCGGGCCTCGGCCAGCCGTTCGGAACGCCAGTCGGAAATTTGATCGGCCTTGAGACTCGCGATGGCCTCGAGCTGCTCGACGGCGGCCTCCCTCGCGGCCGAGTGCTTTCCCCGCAGGTAGTAGAAGCCCGCCGACACGACGAGCAGCGCGCCCGCGAGCCCTGCGGCGGTCAGGGCCAGGCCGGTCACGCGGTTGGGACTCGGCGCACTTGGAACCTTCTGGTGGTCCTGCATATCACGTTCGAGTTCGGTCGTGGTTCCTTTGAGCAGGACCGCCAGGTTCAAGGCCAGGAAGGCCAGCGCGGTGATCTGCGCCATGGGCACCACCTCCCCGCCGTAGAACAGGGGGATGCCCGCCGAGTAGCTGAACAGCACCACGGTAGCGCTCAAGGCGCCGACGCCCGCCGCGGCGGGAGAGGCCCAGCGCCACGCGGTGTGGCCCTCGAGCCGCGTCAGGCGCAGGAGGACCGCGAGCGCCGAGACCAGGAAGACCGCGGCGGTCAGGGGAGACATCCGGCCCGCCGGAACGCCGCTCGTTTGGGCGTCGGTGGTGACGAGCCATCCGTCCCAGGGCAGTGTGAACGGCCAGAGAGTCTGCACGAGGACGGGAGCCGCCACGATCGTGGCGACGAGGGCGGCCCAGGCGACAGCGATCCTCGAATATCGCGATTCCGGCGTGACGATCCGCGCCGCCAGGGTGAGCCCCATGATCAGGAAGAGGACACCGGTCAACGGCGCCATCGGGACGTGGCCGGTCGCGAAACTGGTCAGGCGCCACTCGCCCATGAGCCACGACCCGACGCCGAGCAGGCCGGCCAGCGCCGCGGAACTCGCCGCCAGTCCGGCCATCAACTTCGTCAGGCGGGCGGTTCTCATGGCAGAGTGAGCCTCGGCCCAAGGCTACCGCGGCCAAGATTCACACAAAGTATACGCCGGGGGCGTGGAGGCCCCCGGTGTTGACGCAGCCCGCCTTTCTCAGTTCGCGGCGAGCGATTCGGTGCGATGCCGGCAACCCGGGCTGTGCCCGCATTCACCGTTCGCGCACGCTTCCCCGAAGGGGATGGAGATCACGACGGGCCAGGCTTTATGAATGGTGCGTGGTTCGAACGCGGCATGGACGAAGTCGCGAAGCTCCTGGCTCGCCTCGGCCTTGTTGACCGCGATGAAACCGATGCCGAGCTCCATGGAGAGGCGGCGGGCCTCGCGCAGAGCCGACTCTCTGGTCTCGGCGCTTATGGACTTTCCCTCGCTCAGATCGAGCAGCGCATGGAGCGTCGGATGCTCCTCGTACGCGGCGAGCACATCGTCATCGACCCGGGAGAGGTAGCCGCCCAGCAGGCGCTTCCCATGCAGGGCCTGACGAAACTGGACTTCGGAACTGAAGCGCCCGCGCTGCCGCGTTCCGTCCTTGATGCCGGTGGGCAACCGGAGGACGACGACGTCGCAACGGTCCTGGGCGACGATCCGGTACCTCTCGGGCAGCGTCGCCTTGAACATTCTTCGCGGTGGAGCCAACGTCTCGGCTCCGATCAGGACACCCAGGGCCGCGATCGCCAATCCGCGCCTCCGGCCAAGTTGCGAGGTCGCGAGAACGTGGGCGAAAACGACGGCGAAGCCCAGGATCGCCATCACCGCGAAACGCGTGGGGGACCGGACCATGCCGATCCCCGGGACGTAGCGAAGCAGGGCCCAGGGCCCGGGCACATGGGTGTCAATGCCTCCGACCGCGATGAATGGACCGAGAGCGAGAACTCCGAAGACGGCCGCACACAGAACCCAGAACCGCGGAGCGGCCCCGCGGCGGAAGAGGACGAGGCCCAGCAGAATCAGCACTGCGGTGACGGTTAAAGACGCCACGCCCTCCACGAACGCGTCCGCGCGTTCCCGCGCCATCCACGGCTCCAGGATGCCGCGGACCATCAGATGCGTCGGATTGGGCATGAAGTACGAAAGGAGATCGACACCGGGGGGCGAACTGCGCCACAGCGGAGCCTCGGTTCCGCGCTTCTCGACCACCTCGACCGCCGCCACACGGAGCCACGGGAAGAGCAGGATGGCCGCCACGATGGTTGCGAAGATGGGGCGTCTCAGAGCTTGGAACGCGCCGGTCTCCAAGGTGAAGCGCAGAGGCCGCCAGGCAAACAGAAAGGCGCCGACTCCCAGAGTCAGGACGAGGATCGGCGTGTAGAGGCCGCGCATGCCGACCTGAATCGCGCCGATCGCCAGGCGTCCCCCGCCCGTCACCAGAATCCACAGGACCGCGGCCAGCGACAGGGCGCTCACCGCGAGGGCCGACCACTTGAGCCATCGCATGCCCGCCGCCTCGGCCGGCTGAACGGCTACGTGCGCGTAAGACCAGACGAGGCCCAGGCCGAGGAGCCCGAACACCAGGTAGTAGGGATCGGAGGCGGCGCAAAGCGCGAGCGCCACACCGACGAGGCCCCACGCCCCCTTCGAATCGACCACGATCGCCCGGCGCGCGGCGAGAAGAACCAGGGGCAGGGCAAACGCGGTGGCGAGGCTCATGTGTCCTTCGACGCGAGCGCTGATGAAGGGCGAGAAGCCAAACAGGGCCCCGGCAATCCACGACGGCCCCTCGCTCTTCGTTTCGTGCCGCGCAAGCAGATAAGCGCAGAACGGGTTCAGGATGAGGATGAGAATCAGCGCGACATTGAAGCTCGCGACCACGCCCACTAGCGGAATCAGAGGCGCGGCCAGCGCGCTCAACAGCAGCGAATTGTTGTGAAGGGCGAGGCTCGCCTCATGGGTGAACGAGAGGATCCGGTCGGTCGCGAAGAGGGGCCCTCCGGTCGCCAGGTTGTGAGAGAACACATAAGCGTTCCACACGTAGGCCCCGGCATCGCCGGCGGGATCGCCGGTGATGTGGTCCGACAGTTTTGCCGGGAGCGGCCAGACGAAAAGCACGGCGAGCAGCGCATACGCGAGCAGCGCGACGAACACCGAACCCGCCTGACGTCGCGGTTCCGTGGAGGGCATTGATTGAAGAGTGTATCTGCTGCGCCGTTCGATTTGTCGGGCGCGCAGGTTTTTCGGGGTCGGAATCGGGCATAGACTGGCGGCCAACATGCGCCTTGCCGCGATCGGCGTCGCCCTGGGGCTTGCGGCATGCGCTCCAGCCGCGTGGTCCGCGGAGGATCCTCCCGCGGTGGTGGCGCTCACTCTCGACACGTCGGGAAGCATCCGGCCCGAACTCATCGAACAGACCCGCGCGCTCGCGGTGTCGGTTCTCTCCGCCCTGCCCGCGGGAAGTGAAGTGGCGCTCTTCGTGTTCGACGATTCCTCGCGGCTCATTCTCGCGCGCACGAGCGACCCCGAAGCCGTCCGTCAGGCCCTCGCGGGTGTGAAGCGCGCGGGCCGGTTCACGGCGCTGTACGACGCGCTCTACGACGCGAGCCGCTACCTCGAGGCGGCCCCCCGCTCCCGCAAGGCGATCGTCCTCGTTACCGACGGCAAGGACGAAAACTCCGCGCTCCAGCAGGAAGACGGGCTGAAGGTGGCCACGACAAACCGGATCCCCGTGTTCGCGGTCGGTATCGGACGCATCGAAGAGGCGGTGCTCTCACGCATCGCGAAGCTGACCGGGGGTGAGTTCGCGTCCATGGACAAGGTGGATGCGACCTCGATCGCCACACGCATTGCCGACCTCGAACCGGTGGGCGCCCTTCCCACTCCAACCCCCGCCCCGCCTCGCGTCGCGCCATCTCGTCCGCTGCCGCAGCCGACTTCCCCCGGGGGAGTTCCGGTGAGCGTCATAGCGCTGATTGCCGCCTCGGTTCTGCTTTTCCTGGCCGCGGCGCTTCTCGTGGTCATGAGACTCCGGCCAAGGCCGGCTTCGACCCTCGCTCCTCGTCCGACCCCCATGGCGAATCTCACGAGGGACCCGGACGCTTCGGGCGCGACGATGGTGCAGCGCGGCCCCGATCCCGAGCCCATCGACCGCACGGTGGTGCTGCGCACCCAGGCTGCTCTGCGCGTGATGACGGGCCCGGCCGCGGGCCGGACCTTGCCGCTCAAGGCCGGAGACGCGATCACTATCGGGCGCTCGCCAACCAACGACCTGCCCATGGCCGACCCATCTGTTTCGGGAGAACACTGCAGGATCAAGTCGGAAGACGGCGCGTTCGTGGAGTACGACGTTCAGAGCACCAACGGGACGCTCGTGAATGGCCAGCAGATCCAGCGCCATGCCCTCCGGCCGGGCGACGTCATCACGCTCGGCGCGGTGAACATAAAGTTCGTGCGGGAGTAGTCAGGCCGGGGCGGCGGAGCGCGCCACTCGCCATTTCCAGATCCGCCAGGCGAAGAGGATCGCGAAACAGGCGGCGAAGATCAGGGGCTCGCCGATGTCCGCCTTTACCGACATCCAGAAGTGGATGACCCCCAGGACCGCCGATGCATAGACGAGTTTGTGCAGCCGATTCCAGTTCTTTCCACCGAGGCGCGCGATCATCTTCTTCGTGGAGGTGAGGGCGAGCGGCAACATCAGGAGGAGGGCCAGGGACCCCACGAGAATGTAGGGACGCTTGACGATGTCTTTCACCATCTCAGCGAAATCGAGTTGGATATCGAGGAGGATATAGACGAGCCAGTGCATCACCCCGTAAGCGAAAGCAACGAGGCCGAGGGTGCGCCGATGCCGCGCGAGCCAGTTCCACTTGAGGATCTGGCGGAGCGGAGTGATCGCGAGCGTCAGTACGAGGAAGCGAAGCGTCCACTCCCCCAGGAAGTGTTCGCCTTCCTTGATGGGATTCGACCCGAAGATGCGCGTGCCGCGCAGGAGGTCGGAGGCGAGACCGTAGACGGCGTAAGCCGCCGGGATGAGCGAGGCCACGATGAGCGCCGCTCCGAAACCGCGCGGTTCGCGCACGCTCGTTAGTAGAACTTCTTGAGGTCCATGCCCGCGTACAGCGTGGCGACCTGATCCGCGTAGCCGTTGAACGGCAGCGTGGGACGGCGCAGGAACTCGCCGATGCGCCGTTCCTTCGCCTGGCTCCAGCGCGGATGATCGACCGCGGGGTTCACGTTCGAATAGAAGCCGTACTCCTGTGGCGCCGAGACGTTCCACGCGGTCTTCGGCTGCTTGTCGGTGAAGGTTATCTTCACGATCGACTTGATTCCCTTGAAGCCGTACTTCCAGGGCACCACCAGACGGATGGGCGCGCCGTTCTGATTCGGGAGGGGCCGGCCGTAGACGCCGGTGGCGAGGAGAGTGAGCGGGTGCAGCGCCTCGTCCATGCGCAGACCTTCGGTGTACGGCCAGTCGAGCACGCCGAGCTGCTGACCCGGCATCTGTTTCCGATCCATCAACGTGGTGAACGCGACGAATTTCGCGTTCGCCATGGGCTCGGCACGCCTGATCACATCGGCGAGGGGAATCCCCCGCCACGGGACCACCATCGACCATGCCTCGACGCAGCGAAAGCGATAGATCCGGTCTTCGACGGTCGACGGCTTGATGAAGTCTTCGAGCAGGAACTTCCCGGGCTTCCCGGCAAGACCGTCAACCGTGATCGTCCAGGGCGAGGTCTTGAAGTTCTTCGCGTTCTTCGCCGGGTCGGACTTGTCTGTCCCGAACTCGTAGAAGTTGTTGTAGGTGGTGACGTCCTGCCAGGGCGTGGGCTTGTCGTCAGGCTGGAGGCCGAACGGTTTCCCGATGGCCTGCGGATCCTGCGCGAACGCGCTCCCGCCGACCGCACTGAACGCCGCGGCGCCGCCCGCTGTCGACAGCCAGTCGCGGCGGCTGAGATAGAGAGATTCAGGCGTGATCTCGGACGACTTCACATCATTGGGACGACCTGGGTGGGGACGGCGAATCAGCATGATGGCTCCAGAAACTCCCGGCACCCTGATAGATGCCACTCGGCCAGTATACGTAACGCGATTTGCGGGGGTTTATCCGCGCTTCCGCCACTTCACACGAGTGTAGGCGATCCGAAATCCCTGCCGTTCGGCGTTGCGCTGGGAGGCGCTTCCGGGCAGGGCGCACATCATCGCGATGTCGCATCCTTGTTCCGCGGCGAAGTGAAGCCGCGCCGCAAGCAGAGCATTCTGCGCCCCCCGGCGTCTTCCCTCGGGCACCGTGCTGGCGCCCGCGAGCAGCGCCACGCCCCCGTGGATCGTGAGACCGCCCGCCGCGATCGCGACGCCGTCAGCCTCCGCCAGGAAAGCGTGGCCTGACGTCTTCATGGCGCTCACCCGCGAGAACGTCAACATGAATGCGCCCACCTCGGGCGATTCGCTCCATCCAAGAGAAGAGGTCTGCGCCCAGAGTTCGTTCTCGGACGGGCCCACAAGACGAGCGCTCACCCCGGACGAACTCGGCGCGCCCACCCCGCTCTCAGTTCCGCTCGCGGCGATCGGGCGGAACATCACGCTCGTGAACTCGAACGGCTCGTATCCGCGGCGGTTCAGAAGCTCGAGTGCCGAAGGATCGGCGAGGGGGCTGACCTCGTGAAAAACGGGCGCGCCGAGATCCTTGAAGAACACTTCCAGGCGGTCCATGTCTCCCGGGGCCACCGCCTGCTCCATGCCGAGGCCGAACGTCTGAGTCAGGGGGGAATCGACGCCGTCGAACATCGCATGCGTCCCCGCGACTTCGAGGTGTCGAGCACGGCTCTCGGGAAACGCTCGCGCCCGCGCCTCGACAAAGTCGATGTTGCTCTGAGCCTCGGCGCGCTCGAGACGCCGGGAGAGGGAAAGATCAGAGAAGGGATACGCAGGGGGTTCGGACATCCGCGAACGTTATCAAGCGACGGGCACGCTGCGCCCCTACCGGGCCCTCATCGCTGCCGCCGATGCGGCGCGTTCCTGGAGGTTCGCGACGGCAAGGCGGGTCTCCCGGACGAGCAGGACCGAGGCGAAGATCAAGGAAGCGACAGCGATGGCGCCGGCGAGGATCGCCACCGACTCGAGGGCGATGTTGACCGAGGCCTGGCCCGCCGATACGAACGTCGCCCCGAGGAGCGATGCGAGGGCGCCGGTGGCGAACCCCGTGAGGGCGATATAGAGGCTCCGCAACGCCCGCAGCAGGAGGAACGAGCGGCGTTCCGCGACGCCCAAGTCCCGGATCCTGCGCGCCACCACCGCCTCCGGAACGGCCTCGGGGCTTTCGATCTCCCGCGACAACTCCCGTGCGCGGTCGGCGGTGCGGGCGAGGCGGTTGGAAGTGCTCATCACCAGAACCGAACACGCGTTGGTCATGATCGCGGGAGCCACGATCAGGGAGAGTGCCGAAAACGGGTTGGGCTCCGGGGTCATGCGCTCATCTTCCCAAGCAGCCACTGGAGGCCGGAAAGGTGCTGCTGGTCGTGGCTCGAAAGGAAGTGCCCGAGGCTCCGGACCGTGACCGGCCCGTAACCTTCGAACGTCGCCGGGCGGCGGAGTTGATCCGGATGCAACCCCGACAACACCTCCACGGTCTCGGCACGGGCCTTGCGAAACACGTCCAGGGCATCGGCGGCCGAGGACGCCGCGTAGTCGCGCTCGCGCGCGAGGTCATAACTCTCGATCGAAGGGAGGAACGGATTCTCCTCGCGCAGCGTTCGCTGGATTCGAACCTGATAGCCCTCGATCTCGATATCCCGAACGTGACACACCTGCTCGAGGGCGGTGAAGCGCTCACTCGGTATCCCGTCCCACGAAGGGGGAACCCAGAGCTTGAACTCATGGGGGATGGCCTCGTAGAAGGCCTCGAGCTGCTGCGGAAACTGGGCCAGAGCCTTGAGGGTGGCAGGGTTCATTCTCGGCCGCGAAGATACCAGCACGGCGCGCGCGGCCCGCGAAAATGACGCAAATGCACCACGTGTCCCTGATGGGACCAAGCTTCCCCGTGACGTAGACTCCCCCGCGTCAAACGGACCTAGGAAGGGAACAATCATGTCAACGGCAACAGCTCCCGCTGCGGCGGCGAGCCAGACCAAACGCGAGCAGCTCCAGAGCGCGGTCATCCGGTTCTGCGGCGACTCGGGCGACGGTATGCAGGTCACGGGGAGCCAGTTCACGAACACCGCGGCTCTTTTCGGAAACGACCTCTCCACGTTCCCCGACTTCCCGGCCGAGATCCGCGCGCCCCAGGGCACGCTCCCTGGCGTCTCGGGCTTTCAGGTCAACTTCTCGTCCACCGAGGTCTACACCCCGGGCGACGCGGTCGACGTTCTGATCGCCATGAATCCCGCGGCCCTCAAGACCAACGTCGCCGACCTCAAGACCGGCGGGATCCTGATCGTCAATTCCGACAGCTTCACCGAGGTCGACTTCAAGAAGGCGAAGATCACGAGCAATCCGCTCGAAGACGGGTCTCTTTCGGGTTACCGCGTCTTCCAGGTCGATCTGCTCAAGCTCACCAAGGCCGCAACCAAGGAAACGGGCCTCGACGCCAAGTCGGTCGACCGCTCGAAGAACTTCTTCGCCCCCGGACTGTGCTACC
>CAZBTT010000193.1:0-8454 GCA_964494295.1 uncultured Acidobacteriota bacterium | reverse complement strand
CGCTGGTCGCGCGTGAGGTGCATCAGCGCGCCCATCAGGAGAAGGTACGCGATCAGACCAAGGAGGGGCAGGGCGGCGGTTCGGGCGTCTTTATCGGCCACAAGGAGGGCGAGACCCACGAGGCCGATACCGAGGAGGAGGTCCTGCAGGAGTGGGATCTCGCGAAAGGGCCACGGCCTTCCTTCATCCCTCAATTCGCCCCTCCTCGGATAGATGAGGAAGTTCCCGAGCTTGATGAGGTAGTTCCGCAGGAAGTGATGCGGATGCGAAGCCATGTAGAGAAGAGTCTTCCGGGCGTAGGCGCGGTCCTTGAGATTCTCCTCGGGCTTTCCGTCGACATCGATGACCCCGGCGAAACGTTGTTCGATCTCCGGATCGCGGAAGAAGTCGCCTCGACGATACAAATCGTCCCAGAAGATCATGTCGGAGCGCGCGGAATCGAGATGCGGATTGTTCGCGAGGGCGAGAAGCACGCCCCCGTTGGTCGAGACCGGATAGACATGTCCATAGTGGAGGGCGTTGCGGAGGATCCAGGCGCCGGGCAGAGCCCACGCGGCGAGAACGAAGACGAGGACATGCCGCCACCGCGAGGACGTCGCGGATGACGTCCACACCCACGGAATCAACGCGAGCGCGAGCAGGCTCGGGACCGGCTTGAAGGTAACGGCCAGGCCGAGCAGGCCTCCGGCGAGCGCGAAGCGCCACAGGTCCGGCTTGCGCTGGGCTTCGGCGGCGGCGAGGGCGAAGGCGAAGAGACACGCGATGTAGTTCGTCTCCGGCACCAGTGTCCCGACGTAGTAGGTGAGCGGGAAATAGAGAGCGAGCAGCCAGGCCGTGGCCACACCTGCGGTCTCTCCCCACAAAAGCATCGCCAGTCGAAACCCGAGGAAGATGGTCAGGGTCGAGATGACGGCCTGGAGCATCCGCATTTCCTGAAATCGGACGGTGGGCGCGAGCCACTTTGGAATCAGGATGAAGACCGCCTGACCGGGCGGCGGAATGAAGTTGGTTGGGTACGTCGGGAGCCAGCCTTTGCCCGCGAGAACCGACTCCGCCATGCCCTGGTAGTAGCGGCGTACGTCGGTTCTCTGGTCGACTTCGGGCGCGTAGATGCGTGAGACCGAGTCGAAACGCGCCGCGCCGCCAAAAAGCAGGGCCGCCGCGACCAACCAGAACGCTCGTCGCGTCATGAGACCACCTGGACCTCGGGATCCCCGGACCGGAGTGGCGGCGTCCGCCGCGACCAGAGCCAGATCACAATCCCCAGAATGGAAAGCGCCACGAGGTGCACAACGAACGCTTCATCCGAGAGGCTCGGACCCTGAAGGTTGTAGTAGTTCGCGGGCTCGTGGGCCTCGGCGAACATGTCCGCTCCTGACCATCGCCACCAGACCTTCGAGAAGAGCAGGCACACCGCCGCCGCGGCCGCGACCACCCGTGAATCTCGCAGCCAGCGCTCCATGGCGAGAACCGGGCACAACCCGACCAGCGGCCAGTTCGCGTTCAGTCGACGGGACTCGGTGTCGAGGGCCTGAAGTCCCATGAGAGCGATCGCCACGAAAGGCCCCGGTCCCAGACGCCGGGCCGCTTCGACCGCGCGGGGCCAGAGAGCACAGGCCACCACCGCGAGCGCCCCGAAATACGCGGCATGCCCGACGAGCGGCGCGAGCGGCCGGGTCCGGACATAAAGAAGGACTTCCCTCCAGTAGGTGACTTCGCTGAACGCAAGCGAGCCACTCTCGGTGGAAGCCACGTAGAAGCGGCCGAGGAGGAACAGAGCCACTGCCGTGGCCACCCCGCGGGCCGACCACTCCGAGAAAACCGCTTTTGCCGTGGCGAGTGTGATCCGTGAGAGAACGGCCACGAGGGCGAAGCCGAAGAGCCAGGCGTTGGCCGCGAGCGACGCCGTGGTCCAGGGCGTCCATCCCGGGGCCGGCATCTGTGCGGCACGCCAGCTCGCGGCGAGCAGAATCGCCCCGGCGGGCAGGGCGGCGACCGCCCAACCCCAGGGCAACGTCGGTGCGGACGCTCCCTCGGCTGCTTCGGGACGATCCATGCTCCGCGGCCAGACGATCAGCGGAAGTAGAAGGTAGAAGGCCGCGGGCCAACTCACGAGCGAGACCATGGACGCGATCACGAGAACCCAGGGGCGGCGGGTGACCCATCCCCAGATCATGGCCATTCCGAGAGTGAAGGCGAACGAGTCTCCGATGTTCGCGTAGTACACCGGCAATCTGCCGTTGGCCGGATTCAGGAAAAAGCCCAGGAAGAGGACCCACTGTGCGTGCAGAGAAAGACCGAGCCGGCGACACAGATCCACCAGCATCAGGATCGATCCGGTAAGCAGGACCAGGTTCATGCCAAGGAACGTCCATCGGATCGTGACCGGATCGAAGGGCAAACCCAGGGCCCGGATTGCACCGTGAACAACCAGGCTTGGACCCATCCGCTGGACGTAGTAGTCGTTGATTTCGCGGTTGAGCAGGGCCTTGGGCCCCTCGGTGGCATAGCGCGCGAACCTCACCCCGTCCCATCCGAGGCCGTCGTTGGCAGGAACCTGCTCGCTGGCGGCGATCGCTCCCAGCCAAAGCGTCCAGGCGATCAGCAGGAATGGGATGAGGCCGGCGGACTTCACGACTGGGCGAGGCGAGACGCCAGATAGCGTTCGATCGAGAGAGCGATCCGGTCGGCGGTTCGCCCATCGCCATAGATCCGCCCCGGCTTCACCTTCGGCGGTTTCTCCTCGATCGCCCGAATGGCGCGAACGATGGTCTGAGCACCCGCGCCGACCAGACGATTGGCGCCCCCGGCCAGCGTTTCCGTCCACTCGGTGGTGTCGCGAAGAGTGACGCAGGGTTTGCCCAGCAGAAACGCTTCCTTTTGCAGTCCGCCGGAGTCGGTGAGGACGGCACGCGCGCGCAGGATGAGGCCCAGCGACTGCGTGTAACTCACCGGGCCAAGAGTGCGGACGTTTTCGGGCGCCTTCAGCTTGAAGGCCTTCAACCGGGCCGCGGTTCGCGGATGCAGAGGAAGAACCACGGCGCGCGGAAGCTTGCCGAGGCCGGTGAGGATCGAGGCGAGCCGGTCGCGGTTGTCGGTGTTCTCCTGCCGATGCACGGTGGCGAGATAGAAATTGGGCGGAAGGTCCATCCCCGCAAGGGCCCGCAGGGCGGGCCCTCTCATGCGCTGAAGCACGTCCGTCATGACGTCCCCCACGACCATCACGCCCTTGCGGATGCCCTCGTCGGCCAGGTTCGCGGCCGCGAGTTTCGTGGGGCAGAACAGGAGTGTCGACACGTGGTCGGTGAGGCGGCGGTTCACTTCTTCCGGCATCCGCATGTCCCGGCTGCGCAGTCCGGCCTCGACATGCGCCACCGGAATGTGCAATTTGGCCGCGGCGAGCGCGCCGGCGAGGGTCGAGTTGGTGTCGCCGAGGACCACCACCATGGCGGGCCGGACTCGCTCCAAGGCCGCCTCGATCTCGGCGAGCATGGCCCCGGTCATGGCGCCATGGGATCCGCCGGAGAGCCCCAGGTGGATCTGCGGCTTCGGGATTCCGAGCTCTCGAAAAAACGAGCCGGACATGGCGTCGTCGAAGTGCTGGCCGGTGTGAAGAAGGGTATGCGAGAAACGTTTCCTGAAAGCGACGACAAGGGGCGCCGCCTTGACGAACTGTGGCCGCGCGCCAACCACGGTGAGAATCCGTTGCACGCGGCAAGCCTAACCTCGAAGCCCGGGGTCGGTTTCCCAAGGGGTTTCCCTCGGTAGACTCCGCTTTGTGAGAATAGCGATAACCGGGGTTGCGGGCTTCGTGGGCTCGAACCTGACCGAACGACTCCTCGAACGCGGCGACATCGTTCGCGGAATCGACGACCTCTCCCACGGCTCCGTCGAAAACCTTGGCAGGTCGGTCGACCATCCGTCGTTCCGGCTGGACCAGGGGTCGATTCTCGACCCGGCCGCCCTGCGGGCGACGTTTCAGGGGGCGGAGGTGGTCGTTCATCTCGCGGCCGGCAAGATCCCGCGTCACGGGGACGCTCTCGACACCCTCCTCATCAATGGAGAAGGCGGCCTCAACGTGCTGAGGGCCGTGCAGGGGTGCGGGGTCAGGCGAATCGTCCTCGCCTCGACGTCGGACTGCTACGGCCGCAATCCCCAGGTCCCGTTCAGCGAAGAGTCCCCGTCGGTGATCGGGTCGCCGAAAGTCCGGCGCTGGAGCTACGCCGTCTCGAAGATGTTCGAGGAACAGGCGCTCTTCGCCTTTCGGGAGCGCTACGGCATCGAGGGTGTGGCCCTCCGGCTCTTCGGCGGGTACGGTCCGAAGCAGAACATCACGTGGTGGGGCGGACCGCAATCGGTGTTCATCGGGGCGGCGCTTCGCGGAGAACCCCTCGAAGTCCACGGCACCGGAAAGCAGACCCGGAGCTTCACCTACATCGACGACATGGTGGAAGGCTTCGTGCGCGCCATCGACACGCCGAAAGCGGATGGCGAGGTTCTGAACATAGGAATCGATCGTGAGATCACGATCGAGGACCTGGCGAAGATGATCTCGGGAATGATCCGGCCGGGGGAAGCGCCCAACGTTCGCCTCATCCCCTATGAGACCTTCGGACGGTACGAAGACGTGGAGCGGCGGATCCCCGATGGAGCGAAGTCTCAAGCCATTCTCGGGTTTCGCGCCCGCGTGAACCTCGAGGAAGGTCTTCCCCGTGCGATCGAATGGCAGCGCGAGACGATGCGGCGACTCGGTCTGCTGTGATTCACGCGGTGGCTCCGGTTCTCAATGAAGAACCGAACGTAAAGACCCTCGCCGGTCGCCTGAAGGATGCACTCCAGCCGTTTGCGCCCTTTCGGATCCTCTTCGTCGACGATGGATCCACCGACCGAACCGTGGAGGTGCTGAAGGCCCAGGGTCCGGAGTTTGGAACCGTCTCACATCCGAGGAACCTCGGCCCCGGCGCCGCGTTCAGAACCGGCTTCAGTGAGATTCTGAAGACGCTGCAGCCGACGGATCTCGTCCTGACCCTGGAAGGCGACGGAACGAGCGACCTGAACATCCTGCCTCGCATGATGAGCCGGATCCGTCACGAGGATGACGACATCGTCCTCGCCTCGTGTTACCTCTTCGGCGGCGGCATCAAGGGCACGGCGGTGCATCGCATCGGCCTCTCTCACATCGCCAACGGCCTGGTGAAGCAGACCCTGGGGCTTTCCGGCCTCGCCACGCTTTCGAGCTTCTTCCGGGTGTACCAGGGCCGAACCCTCCTGAAGCTCCGCGAGGCGTTTGGCGAAAGGCTGTTCGAGTCCGACGGCTTCGAGAGCCAGATCGAAATACTTCACCTCGCCTCGAAGCTCCAGATGCGTGTCTCGGAAGTGCCCATGGTCCTCGACGGATCGAAACGTCTCGGCAAGAGCAAGATGAAGGTCCTGCAGACGTCGCTCGCCTACCTTCGCCTGGTGGCGCGGTACCGTTCGTGAACCGCTGGATCGTGCCGGGAGCGCTCGGGTTCTTCCTCGGCGTCTTGAGCCTCTCGGCGAACGTGGGTCGGGAAATTGGGGTTGAGACGGGGGGAGCGAGGGGGCCGCTGCTGATGTCGGGTCTCGGCCCGAGCGAGGCGGTCTGGGCTCTTTCCAAAGAGGAGGCCAGTGACGACCGGACCGACTTCTACTTCCGGCGCATCGAGTCTTCGGAATCGCAGGTCTCCATACGGCTTCGCGCCCGGGGAGAAGTGAGCGTCGCGCTTCGCATGGACACCACGGTTCGGACCCGGATCGATCTCCGACGAGAGAACAAGTCCCTGGGGGAATCTTTCGTGGCGCCCGGTCCGTGGGCGGAGGCAACGATCGCATCGAATATCAATGCGGCTGCTCTGGATTTCACCCTGCGGTTTGAGGACGCGCCGCTCGTAGGCCGTTCCGACCCCGAGAACTTTCGGCGGTACATCGACCGGCTCGTGATCCGATGTGAAAGCGGCTTCGACCTGCCGTGGAAGAGCCGGATCGCCGGCGGTGTGGCCGTCGCGTTCCTGGTTCTGCTCATGCGCGCTGCCGCTGGCGCCGCGGCGGCTGGTCTGGCGGGTCTCACCCTCGCGGCCCTGCTCTTCTGGCTGAGCCTTCGGGAACCCATAGCGATATCCCTGGCCCTGCCACGACTGCTGGCCTTCGCGGTGACCGCCGCGGCCCTTGTCGCTCTGCTGGGCCGATTCCTGCGCGTCTCAGTGAGGGCGGGGGCGGCCCTCGCCCTGCTCGGCTCGGCAATGACTCTTGCCTACGGCTTCCTGTCGTTCCTCCCCAATCATTCGCCGGCCGATCTCGACATCCACATCTGGCGGACCCTCGACCTTGCGGATGTTCCGATGTCCTACGATGCCTGGCTGCGTTACGGCTCCCACTACCCGACGCCATCTCAGATCCGGGGCGAGGCGACCGCGGCGCTGGGCACGGGCCCGGCGATCCCTTACTCACCTCTCCCCTACGTCATCTTCTACGCCGCTCACGCCGCGGGCCTCGACCTGCACTGGTCCATGAACGCCATCCAGGCCGTGGGTCTCGCGTTGCTCCTGCCACTGATCTTCGCGCTGGCCCGGGCGGTCTCCAACGAACACGGAGGGGTGCTGGCCGCGGCATTGATGGCTCTCGACCTCGCCACCGTGCATCATCTCGGGCGGGCGCACTCCCCGGCGGTGCTCGGCGGAGCGCTCGGGCTTGGCTGCCTCCTCGCCTTCGGCTTGAGCCTGAACCACATTCACGAGCCGGGCCGGTGGAAGGCGCCTGCGATTCTGCTCGGCCTCGGGGCGCTCGGCTACTCGAGCACGCCGCTGTTCTACGCGCTGTTCGGTCTGTGTTTCCTCGGGCTCACTCTCCTCAAGCCCTGCTCACGGGAATTGTCGAGACCCGTGGCGATGGCCCTGGGCGCAGGAGGAGCACTCGCCCTCGCGCTCTTTTACGGTCACTACTTCCCCGGACTCATCAGCGGAGGGGGCGGCCCCGCGCTCTTGTCGGATCCGTTTCCGGGACGGACCTTCTTCATCTTCCACAACGAGTCGCGCCAAAGCCTGCGCCTGTGGAGGCTGGGCCTCTTCATCCCCTTCCTTGCCGCTCTCCCCGCACTTTTCATGATCGCGGTCCGGGGTCCCGCGACCCTCCGGCTCTTCCTCCTTTCATGGGCGGGCGCATGGGCCGGGATCATGGTGCTGAAGGAGCCGTGGGCGTTCCCCGTCCTGCTGCGCTGGGCCAAGGAAGACTTCTACGCGGCGCCGGCTCTGGCCCTCTCGGTGGCGATCGCGATCGCGCGTCTCCAATCCCGCCCGGCTCGCGTGGGTCTCACCGTGTTGAGTCTCGCGGTGGCCGCGTTCCTCAGGGTCCGGGACTACGGTTTCCATGCGGATTCGCTCAGGTTTCTGCGGTGAAGGAAAGGAGCCGCGTCCTCGCGGCCGCGATCCTGCTGCTGGCGCTCGGAGCGGGGGTCGCGAAGGTCTCTTTGTCGCGCGCTCTGCCCGAACTCGGCTGGCCCGACGAATGGATCTATCTGACCCAGGCGCGAAACATCGCGGAGCGGGGGACGCTCAACACCAACTTCTACATCGCCTCGAGCATCGAGAAGATCGGATATCCCCATCGCGACGTCCACCTTCCCGGCTACGCCCTCGCCCTCGCGGCCGCGGGCTCATGGAACGGCTACACATTCGAGACCGCGACGGCGCTCAACGTCGCCTGCTATCTCGTGACCATCCTGAGCGTCTTCCTCCTAGCGAGAGGTTTCGTCTCGACCACGAGGAGCGCCCTGGCGGCCGCGCTCGTGGCCATCCTCCCTCCCTATCCCGGGTATCTCGCGGTGGCCTATCCCGAGCACCTGACCGCGACCGCGGTCATCGTGCTGATCACGCTCGCGGTCTGGATCAGGGGTCGGCTCGCCATATTCCTGCTGGGGTTCGCCGTGGGGGCGTCGCTGCTTTTCCGCGAAACCGTTCTCTTCGCCCTGCCGATCTTCGTCGAGCGCCTTGGGATCAGAAGAGCGCTGCGCTTCTTCCTGCCCGGCCTGCTGCTCGCGGGGGTGACGCTCCTGCCGCCCTTCTCCGCGAAACGCGCGATCCACCCCAATGCCCTCTACCCAAGCGCCATCACCGAGGCTCTTGCAGGCCCCGAGCCCATCTCGCGACTCTGGGCCACGATTTCCGGGAATGCGCGGGTCAACCTCGGCTTGCTGTTCTCCTCGAATCCCATCGAACGCGCCGAGGACGCGGTCCTTCTCTTCCTGATCCTCCTGGCCCTGGCGGCTTTGGCCGCGAGCTTCGCCATTGACCGCCGCGACCGTCCCTTCGCCCTCGCGATACTGCTCTCCACCGTCCTGCTCTTCGCTGCGATGGTCCTGGTCTACGTGGTGAGAGAACGAGGAGGAGTCTGGGGAGGCGTGCGTGCGCTGATGCCCATGGCGCCGCTCTTCGTGGTGGG
>CAZBTT010000192.1:0-8469 GCA_964494295.1 uncultured Acidobacteriota bacterium | reverse complement strand
ACCGACAGCCCCGGCAAGCGCATCGGCCTCATCGATATCACCGATCCCAAGGCGGTGACGGATTTCGAGGCCGCCTACACTCCGGCGCGCGGCGGCGGCATGGTGGTGGTCTTCCGCGGCCCGGGCGACAATGAGCGTCGCACGCCCTTCTCATCGCCCGACGGCACGTTCGCGTTCGAAGAAGTGCCGCCCGGCAACTTCGATGTGACGGTCTGGGCGCGGACGTATCAGCAGGCGCGCACCGGCGGCATCACGGTCATCGCCGGAGAGACGAAGACGGTCGAGGTCAAGGCCGCACGCGGCCTGGCGATCCGCGGAAGGGTGGTCGACGCGAAGACCGGACGCGGCATTCAGGACGCGGCGGTTTCCGCCCGAGACGGCGGCGCGCAAGGAGCGGGCATGTTCATCATGGATGCCTCGGGAGCCTCGGGCGCCTTGACCGATGCCGACGGCCGTTTCGAAATCACGGATCAGGGTCCGGGTTCGTATCAGGTCTCTGCGCGTCACACGAGTTTCTCGGAGGGCTCGGCCCGCGTGGTGCTCGAGGACAAGGATGGCGTCGTCGACGTGCCCCTGCATTCGGGTGGGACGATCGCGGGTGTGGTTCTCTCGCCTTCGGGCGCGCCCCTTTCCGGAGCGGAGGTAGCCCTTCAAGGTGGCGGGGACAGCGGCGGGGTGCGGTTTGGAATGGAGGGCCAGGGCACGCTCACCGACGCGGTCGGCCGCTTCCGCTTCGAACATCTGACCGCGGGCCGCTACAAGGTCGGGGCCACCCTGCGCAACGAGGCGAGCCCGCTCGTGGAGGTCCCGCTCGGCGCCGGCGACGTAAGGGAGGACATTCGTCTCTCCCTGGACGGCGGAGCCACGGTGCGCGGCGTGGTGAAGGGCCTTCCCGAGAATGAGCGGGGCGGCATCTCCGTGGGCGCCCAGGGCGCCGACTACTTCGCCAACTCGCGGACCAATGCCGACGGCTCCTTCGAGTTCGCCGGCGTTCCCAAGGGCACGCTGATGCTCAGGGCCACCGCGGGGGAGATGATTCTCGGTTCGAGCCGAACCGCGACCAGGGAGGTGGTCATCGCGGAAGGACAGCTCGAAGTGATGGCGGAGATCGTGTTCGAGGACGGCCTTTCCATCTCGGGCACGGTGACGCGCGCCGGAGTTCCGGTGTCGGGAGCTCGCATCAACGCCTTCGGAATGGCGACGGGTCGTCAGGCAAGCGGCCGTGCTGACGAGAATGGAGCCTTCAGGCTGTCCGGGCTCGAGGCGGGCCGAACCACCGTGATGGCCTTCTCCGAGAACTTCGGCGCTCAGGCCCGGCAAACCGTCGAACTCAGCGCGGACACCTCGATCGACCTCGGGACCCCCACCGCGAAACTGAGCGGTATGGTGGTCGACGCAGTGAGCGGCCTGCCGCTTGAGGCCGCGGTGGAACTCCAGCTCGCGACGCCCCCGCCGCCCGGAACTCCCAACCCGCGGCTCCAGGCGTCGACCGACACTTCGGGACGATTCGGCTTCGAGGATCTCGAACCCGCCGACTTCCGTCTGACCGCGCGCCGTTCCGGCTATGAGTCCCTGACCCGGACCGTGAAGCCCACCGAAGCGGGCGAGGACCTGCGCCTCCCGCTGAAGCGCGGATCGGGTCTGGCTCTCGAGGCCCGGGACGCGCAGATGGGTTTCGGTCTCCGAAGCCTCTTCGTGCGGGTGCAGGAAGGCTCCGTCGATGCTTTCTTTGGCGCGGTGTCTCTGGACGGGGATGGGAAGGGTGAGATCCCGGGCATTCCTCCGGGCAGCTATGTCGTCACTGCCACATCACCGGGCTACGCTCCGGTGCGGATCACGAACGTGATGGCTCCGACCACCGCGCTGCGACTGCTCTTCACGCCGGGCGGGGCCGTCGAGTTTCAAACCACGGAAGAGTTCCTGGCCCAGGGTCCGCGATCGGGCCAGCTCGTGTCGCTTACGGGCGCTCCCGTGGGCATGGGACAGGGCGGCCCGGATTCGTTCCGCCTGTCACGGCTCACCCAGCGGGTGGAGAACCTGGCGCCGGGGCGTTACCGTCTCACCCTCGCGGGCGGCATCAACAAGAGCTTCGATGTGGTCGAGGGGGGCGTGGCCGTCGTAACGATCCCGTAACCGGCTCGCTTCGGGTCTGCGCGGGTCAGACCCGTCGGCCGTAGCGCCGGAGCACGCCCGTGACCGTGCCCTGAATCCGGACCCGGCCGGCATCGAAGACCATCGGCTTCATCGCATCGTTGCGGGGCTCCAGCCGGATCCGGCCGTTCGTTTCGGTCCGGTAGATCTTGAGCGTCGCCTCGGCGTCGTCGATGAGCGCCACCACGGTGTCTCCGTCCTTCGCCACGTCCTTGCGCTCGATCACGACCACGTCGCCGTCTTCGATGTGGGCGTCGATCATCGAATCTCCACGCACGCGAAGCGCGAAGGTCTCGCCGCGGCCGAGCCAGTCGGCAGGCACCGAGATGGTGTCGGGGTTCGAGATCGCTTCTATCGGAATGCCCGCGGCCACCCGGCCGAGTAGCGGAATCTCCGCGGCCTCGACGGGAGGGGCGCTTGGGACCTCGAGCGCCCTCGACCGGTGCGATTCCCGGTTCAAAAGGCCCCGGGCCGCGAGGTTCTTCAGATGTTTGTGGACGGTCGCGGTGGAGGCGAGATCGAAGTGGTCGCAGATCTCCTGAATCGACGGCGCGAAGCCACGACGGTCGATCGAGCGGGTGACGAAGTCCAGAATCTGTTTCTGACGCGGGGTCGGGTTCACGGCTGCGAAGTATAGGCGAAATAAAAGCGAACATTCAAGCACGACGGGCGCGGGAACTTTGTTCCGTGCCCGCCAGGCGCTCGTGAGGCCCGCCACAGGGTGTTTGGACCGCGTGGAATGCCCCGGTGTAGTCTCCGCAAATGGCGCTTTCTGCTGGCAGCAATCTCGGTCCATATCGCATCATCGAACCCGTCGGTAGGGGCGGGATGGCGAGTGTCTTCAAGGCCTACGAGGCCTCTCTCGACCGATACGTGGCCCTCAAAGTCCTCCCTCCGGAGTTCCTGCACGATCCCACGTTCGCGGAACGGTTCCGGCGTGAAGCGCAGACCATCGCGCGGCTCGAACATCCCCAGATCATCCCGATCTTCGCTTACGACATCGACAGCGCGACCGGCACGCCGTGGATGGCGATGCGCCTCATCTCGGGCGGCTCGCTTTCCCAGCGCATCAAACGCGGCCGCCTCGCTCCAGCCGAGTGCGCGCGCATTCTGAAGGACGTGGCCGACGCCCTCGACTACGCGCACAGCGCGGGCGTCATCCATCGCGACGTGAAGCCTCAAAACGTGCTGCTCGACGATTCGGGCCGGATCTACCTCGCGGACTTCGGCATCGCGAAGATGGTCGAGGCAAGCGCGCACATGACGCAGACGGGGATGATCACGGGCACGCCGCAGTACATGGCGCCCGAGCAGGCTCTCGGCAAGTCCATCGACAAGTCGATCGATATCTACGCTCTCGGCATCGTGGCGTACGAACTTTTCACCGGCCGGGTTCCCTTCTCCGCCGACACCCCGGTCGCGGTGCTGATGAAGCAGGCGAGCGAGCCGATGCCGCTGCCCCCGACCAACGAGGTCCGCGAGGAGGTCACACGCGCCATTCTTCGCGCCACCGCGAAGGACCCGGCCGCACGCTGGCCCTCCGCGGCCGCGTTTGCGAAGGCGATCACGCAGGCGACGACGAGTCCCGAGACGTCGGATTCGATCGCGGCCACTGGTCTCATGGCTCCCATCGGTCAGGAGACGGTGGCCGGTATGACCGCGCCGGGCCTTGGCGCCGCGAGCCCGACCGTGGCCGGGCGCACCGTGGCGAGCCGGACGGAAGTGACCCCGAAACCGGCGCCTGTGCCCTCGGCGAATAAACGTGTCGCGGGCTCCGGCATGGGCCTCGCCGCCGGCATTCTGATCGCCCTCGCGATTCTGGGTGCGGGTGCGGTCTTTCTCGTCTACAACTACTTCCAGACGAGAAACGCGGTGGTGGCCGACGCGGGCCCCTCGCCCACGCCGGTGGCCGCGGTCATTCCCGCCACACCCGAAACGCCCGCGGAAGTTCCCGCCGCGACGCCGGCCCCCGAAATCACGCCGGGGGTGCAGGAAACACCCACCGCGTCGATTCAGACCGCAACACCGGAGACCGAACCCGATCCTGAGCCCGACTTCCGCGGCGTCACGCCTGCTCAGCGCAGGGCGATCATGCGGCTGCCGAGACGGGAGCGTCTGGCCGCGATCGCCGAAGCCCGGCGTCGCGCTCAAGAACCCCTTCAAACTCCAAACGCGACCGTCGCCCCCGCCGAGGACAGACCGGCGCCCGTGCAGCGGGCATCGCGAACGAAGATCAACCTCGAGGTGGAGGCGTCACAACCCTCGACGGGCTCGCAGATCAGCGTTCTCTACGCTCAGGTCATCATCGACGAGCGGCCGGTCAAAGACTTCGTGATCCGCTTCACCGGAGGCAACTCCTTCGCGCGCTGGAAGAAGGTCGAGAACATCGAGATCGACAACGTGCCCCTGAACGCAAGAGAGATCACCCTCGCGGTCGCAACAGACCAGGGCCTCAACGAGGAGCGCATGGAAGGATCCACCCGCCTATCGCTCGAGGGCCAGGAAACGAGCCTCAGTGTGGTCGTGCGCTTCTACAACCAATACGACAAATCCGTCCGGTTTCGCTGAGAGCGAGTGACTAGCGAAGGCGGGATTCACTCCCGCCGCAGCGCGGGGGTGTGGGGGGCAGAGCACGAGATCGAACGCACCCTGCGGCCCCCCGCCTTAAGAAAGAGCCAGACGCACAATACGGTCGAGGAGTTGCGGGAATGGGATTCCCGCGGCCGCGGCGGCCTTTGGCAAGAGCGAGTTCATGGTCATGCCGGGGAGCGTGTTGACCTCGAGGACCACGGGGCCGTTTGGGCCCAGGATCAGGTCCGTTCGCGAATAGCCGCGACAGCCAAGACTCTTGTGCGCGCGGACGGCCAGGTCCTGCGCGGCCCGTGTCGCGTCCCCGGAGATCCGCGCCGGACAGATCTCGTCGCACTGCGCGGGATCGTATTTGGCCTGGTAATCGAAGAATTCGCGTTTGGGCACGATCTCGACCACGGGAAGGGCTTCGACGTCCCGGTTCCCGAGGACGCCGACCGTGATCTCCGCACCGAAGATCCTCTCTTCAACCAGCGCATCGTCGTCGTGATCGAGGGCCAGCCGCACCGCCGCCACCATGGCATCCGCCGAGTCGACGAGGGACATCCCGACACTCGACCCCTGCTTCGATGGTTTCACGACCCCGGGGATGAGTGTGCTCGCGCGCCTTATCGCCCCCGACGCATCGGCCGCGTAGTCCGCCCGGGTGATGTGGACACCGCGCGGCACCGGAATTCCCTCGGCGAAAAGGACGCGCTTCGCCATGACCTTGTCCATGGCGAGTGCCGAGGCCAGCACGCCCGAGCCCGTGTAGGGCGTACCGAAGAGTTCGAGGAGTCCCTGAATCGTGCCATCCTCTCCGTACTTACCGTGAAGGGCCAGGAACGCCACGTCGATTCCCTGATCGCCCCCGCCCGAAAGTGCTGCGGTGGCGGACTGCGAAAGCGTCTCGGCCCGGTTCACCTGTTCGCGCATCGCCTCCGACAAGTCCTCGCGCGAGGCGAGGGCCTTTCGGGGCGTCGAGTCACGAAGGGCGACCGCCTTGTCGCGAAGCTCAGGCGAGAGAGCGGGGTGTCGGACCATCAAAGCGAGGGTGTCGAGCAGGCGCACATCGTAGAGATCCTTTGGCAGGTTCTCGGCGATCATGAGGCCGGAAGCGAGCGAGATCTCACGCTCCTCCGAGGCGCCCCCGAAGAGGACTCCAACCCGGATGCGACGGTTCATGCCCGTTGCGAGCCGTCGGGCCGGATCGGAGTCGGCTGGCCATTGCGGTCGACCGCGACGAGGACCACTTCCGCTTCGGTGACTTGCACCCGCTCGCCTTCTCCCGCCCCCCAGCGCTCCGCTTCCACGCTCACCTTCACCGTGATCGACGTCCGGCCGATCTTCGTCGTCTCCGTGAAGAAGTTCACGATGTCGCCCAGAAAAACCGGGGCGTGGAATTCCACCGCGTGCATGGCCTTCGTGACGTAGCGATGGGCGCCGGCCTTCCGCGCCTCGACCGCGGAGGCGAGGTCGATGTTCGAGAGGATCACGCCGCCGAAGATGGTGCCGAGAGCGTTGGTGTCCTTGGGGAGCAGCAGAACCTTGATCGCGGGGATTCGGTTTGTCATGGCTCCCTTGAGAATAGGTGGGCGAGAGCGTGCGCCCGCCCGGGGGAACGGATCAGGCTGCGGCCTTGAGTGCGCTGGCCTTGAGCGTCTCGAGCGCCTTGTCGAGCACAGGATCTTTGCCCGGGGTTCCAAACAGATCCGGCGATTCGGGGTTCCGGACCAGGGTCTTGGGGGTGAGACCCTTGCCGTTGATCGCCTGCCCCTTGGGAGTGAGGTATCGCGAAACGGTGAGGAGCAGGCCTCCCCCGCTGTCGAGCGGTATCGGCTTCTGGATGCCCGCGCGCCCGAACGTGTTCTCACCAAACAGTGTGGCGCGGCCGGAATCGAGAAGGCATGCTGCCGCGATCTCCGAAGCTCCGGCGGTGCCGCGATCGACAAGGAGCGCGAGCGGGCCTGCGAAGGGTCGCGCGGTTTCCTTCGCCACCACGGTCTGCTCCGCCGCATTGCGGGAGGCGAGTTTCGCCACGACGCCGCCTTTGATGAAGAGCTCGGCGAGAGGGGCCGCGTTTCCAAGCGGCCCGCTGGCTGAACTGCGAAGGTCGAGGACCAGGGAGGAAGCGCCCTGGGCCAGCAGGTCCGCGAGCGAGGACCGGACCGAGGTCAGGGCCGTGTCGCCGACATCCGGAACCGCGAGATACCCGACCCCGCCGTCGAGAAGCCGCGCAACCGGGAGGCCGGCCAAAGGCATTTCGCGGACGAGGGCGGTCTCCGTCGCTTCGGTTCCTGACTTGAAGATCGCGATCTTGACCGGTGTGCCGGGGTCGCCCGCGAGAAGACGTTCGCCCTTGACGACGGTGAGATTGTGCGTGTGTTTCCCGTCGATGAACTTGATGAAGTCACCGGCCTTGATCCCGGCCTTGCGCGCGGGGGACGCGGGACGGGTCGCGACCACGGTCAGAAAGCCGAAACGACGCCCAAGGACGATGCCGGTGTCGGCGACGCCGCGCTTTCCGGATTGAAGTTCCTTGAACTCCGTGGCGTCGAGATAGCCGCTGTCGCCGTCGAGCGCTTCGAGCAGCCCGGCTTCCGCCGCCTCGAGCGTGCGGTCCATGTTCACGGGGTCGACGTAGGTCTCCCGGATCATCGAGACCACTTCATGAAAGATCGAGAGCTGGGTGTAGCCCGTATCACCGAGCGCCTTGCGCATCAGGGGTCCGGAGGCGAGGTACAAGACGAAGGCGGTGGACGCGAGCGATAGTGCGAAGCGACTTCGGGAAGTCATGACCGATGATTATAGGGACCTGACCCGTTCAGGGCCGTCTGAGCCAGTCCATGGGGTCTTCAGGTTTTCCCTGAACTCTCACCTCGAAGTGAAGACCGCTCCCCGTCACCCGGGTGTTGGGCAACAGGCCGAGAAGGGCGCCTTCCGCCACCTCGTCGCCCTGGGCCACCCGGAGTTCGCCAAGCCGGCCGTACAGGGTGTGCTCGCGCGAACCGTGGTCGATGATGACCAGCATGCCGTAGCCCACGAACTGATCCGCGTAGACCACGCGACCGGCGTGGACGGCGTGAACCTCGATCTCTGGAAACGCGTCGATCTCGATACCCTGCTGGATCGTGCGGGTTCCAAACTTGGGATCGCGTTCGACGCCGAACTTCCGGACGAGCGTTCCGCCCACCGGCCAGGGAATCTCCCCTTTCCGGACCCGAAGGGGAACGGGGTTTGAGACCGGGGGAAGAGGCGGGAGGGGTTTTTCGGTCTCGCCCGAGGGAGGTATGTCTCCGTTTTCCCCGAGCAGTCGAAGCAGGTCCGCTTCGCGCTTCTGATACTCGTCGGCCAGGCGCTCTTGAAGCTCGCGCTCGCGTCCGATCTCCTCGAGCCGATCCTGCTTGTTGGACTTTCGCGCGGAGAGGGCGCCCCGGGCGTCCGCGAGGCGGCGGCGGGTCTCGAGGTTCTGCGCGGTTCGCTGTTTGAGCTGTTCTTCAAGATCGCTCAGTCGAGAGAGGCTCGCCTTGAACGCCCGGATCTGCTCGCCATCGGCGCTCGCGATCCGGGAAACGTAGCGATAGCCCCGGAGGATGTCACCGGGATCGTCGAGGGAAAACAGGAGGCGGGCGTAGGAAAGTTCCCCCAGCTTGCTGAGCGAGGCGAGGCTCTTGAGGACGCGCGGCCGGGTGGCGTCGATCTTGTCCTTCGTCGACTTCGTGAGCGGCGTCTTCGTACGGCAGATGAGGA
>CAZBTT010000191.1:1096-8482 GCA_964494295.1 uncultured Acidobacteriota bacterium | reverse complement strand
GGGATGGCCGATGACGGAGCGGTCGCGGGAACGCTGATTGCGGTCGAGCAAACTCGCTTCGAAAGCAACTCCAATGGAATCAATGGTTTTGAGTCGACATTCTCGATCCGGGAGTCGACCTTCTTCGGGAACACAAACTTTGGCGGTGGGATCGGTGGCGGTCCGTCTTCGTACCAGGGTTGTGAGTTCTCCGGAAATAACGTCGGGGTCAGGGGTTTCGGCAGCATCGTACGGCTTGATCGAAACCTCATCCACGGAAACACCACTGGTGTTCTGGTCAGCGGAACGGTGGAGACGCTCGGTACCAACGTGATTCGCGGGAACACCACGAACGTGAGCGGTGCGCTCACGGCAGTCACTGGGGGCTAGACTGGGGCGATGACGACTTCTGTCCGACAAAGAACCTCACCACCAGCCCGGTTCCTGCTGACGGTTGTCCTGGCCATCGGCGCCTCCGCGGCATCCGCTCAGCAGGTGTCGGTGGAGACCTGGCTCCGCGGCCTGGCCTCCACCCAAAAGTTCGAACTGGTCGTTGGCGTGGGTGTCGGCAGCGTGCTCGTGACCCCTCCGGCCGTGGCGACTCCCGCCTCGATCGGCGAGACGCTCGCCAAGGCTGGCGTGCCGTTCGGCTTTACCACGTCGAAGGACGGTTCGAGGATCCTGATTCTCCAGCTGGGAATCGATGCGCTCTCGAAGTCGGTGGGCATCGCGGGCGGTTCCCGCGCGTCCTCGTCGGCCGGGGATCCGTCGCTTTCCTTCCGCGAATCTCGTGACCGTGATGTCGAACGCTCCCCAATCGCCCCGGAGGCTTCCGCAGAAAAGATCGTCGAAGATCCGAACGACCCTCGGCTTCAGCCCAAACCGATCCTGCCGCCCCAGGCTGATCCCGACGACCCCATCGAGGCAATGATCGATCGGTCGATCCAGCCCCTGCCCAAGCAGATCGACATGAGCGATCCCGACGAAGCGCAGGTCGACCCGATGGTGAAGCCCCTGCCCCCCCAGATCGACTACAACGACCCGGATGAGCGACGGACGCCTCCGCCTCCCGCGTCCGCGCCGGCTGCCTCCTCTCCTCCGCAGAAGTCGGCCCCGAAGCCAATCGCCCCGCCCAAGCCGGCTCCCCCCGTGCCGGGCGTGAAGACCATCTCCGGCAAGAATTAGTGCGCCGCTAGAAGCAGACGCCCGAGCCGGAGTCGATGGTGACACCGGCGATGTTGACGAACTGCCAGTCGTACGCGGCTTCCTTCATCACTATGCGAAGCACGCCAAAGCTCTGGTTGTATCGAAAATCGGAGTTGGGCAGGGTGCGCGGGAAAGTGTAGAGGTCGCGTCCGCCGGTGCCGACGACGAAGAAGCGAAGTCCCCTCGTGGGGTCGGCCACGTCCTCGGGAGTTATGGGATTGAAACGCTCATAGCTGTGATCGTGGCCGGAGAGCACGATCTCGGCGCTGTTGTTGTACAAGAGCCTCATGAGCGGCCGCAAGGCAGGGGTGCTGCCATTCTGCCCCGAGCTCAGGTAAGGATGGTGCATGTAGGCGACCGTGCACTTCCGCCGATTCGCCGCGAGATCGGCTTGGAGCCAGCGATACTGGGGCGAGTTCTCGCCGCAACCGCCAATCGCCGCGCAGTTGCTGTTGAGCGCCACGAAGTGCCAGTCGCCGATGTTGTGCTCGTACCACCCTTCGGTGGGGGACCCCACGTTGACGCCCCGTTGCGAGAAATAGCTGAAGTAGCCGGCGGCGCCGCGGGTGTCGTATTCGTGATTTCCGGTCACGGGCCGAGCAATGTCGTTGAACCGACCCCAGGTCGTGTGATAGCTCCGGTTGAACTCCGCGAGCGTCCCCGCCTCGTATTGCAGGTCGCCAAGGGGCAGAACCACCACCGCCGAACGCAGGGCGCGATCCGCGATGACGAGGTCGGACGTCTCCTTCGACTTGCACGGAGGCCCTATCGTGGCGCTGTCGCATGAGATGTCGCCGGCCGCGATGATCACGGGAAAGTTGGGCGTCGGCGCTGGTGTCGGAACCGGGGTCGGGCCTTCCGGCGGGGAGCCGCCGCCGCAGGCAAGGAGCGCGAGCATGCAGAGAACGACCGTCGAATAAGCGCCCAGTCTGCTGAACTTCATCGTGGAGACAACGAGGATAGCCGAACGACCCTGATCAGAACCTGAACCGCACCCCGAAAGTGGGCAGGAAAGGCAGGGCTCCTCCTGCCTCCTCCTCGATTCTCGGCCGATCGGATCCGGTCACCGGGCGAAGGTTCGTTTCATACTGCCCGACGTTCCTGCGGTTCGTCGCGTTGATGAACTCGAGATAGAAGAGCCACCGTGACGCTGCGCCGCGCGGTCGCCAGTTGACCCGCAGGTCGAGCCGGGTGAACCGCGGGTACCGCGAGCCAAGAAGGTTCGTCACCGAACCGAAATCCGCGGTGTAGACGGGAAGGCCCACCGAGTCCCGCTGCGGAACCAACTCGGTGGCATTGCCATCCCGGTCGGCGTCGAGCGTGTCCGCAACCGGAACCACGCGAACGCCGGTCGCGCGAGTCCTTGGGAAACCCGAGGAGGCGCGAAGAGTGAAGCCGATCTCGATCTTCTCGGACGGCTTCAACTGTCCGACCGCGGAGAACGCGTGACGGCGGTCGTACTCGAAGGGGAGGGTGAGGCCATAAGCCTCCTTGGTCGCCTTGCCCCAGGTGTAGGACGCCCAGCCGGAAAGGAACTGATCACCGCTGCGCTGCGGCCGGGTGGCCACGAACTCGACCCCGTAGGCCCGGCCCGAAGCGCCGTTTTCGGGCGTGGTGGTGATGAGCCGCCCGCGCTGGATCGTGTCCTGGAGCGACGCGGGGAAGTCGTACCGGGCGAGCCTCGAGGCGTACTCCGCATCGCTTTCGAGCCCGCCGAGGATGAGATCGTCGAACGTCTTGTAGTACGCCTCGGCCTTGAAGTTCAAGGCCGCGAGATCCTTCTCGAGTCCGAGGGTCAAATGCCGCGACTGCTCGTTCCGAAGGCCCAGGCTCGAAAGGTCGAGGAAGTAATCCGATTGCAGAAGCTTCTCGATTCCCGGGCTCTGCGAGTGGGAGCCAAATGCTGCACGCAGCCGCGTGGTCTCGTTCCCCCGCACCAGGACGGAAAGCCGGGGCTCGACTTCGACATTCCGAGTGAGCGAGGAACGCGACAGACGCAGTCCTGCTTCGGCGGAGAAACGCGTCCCCATCGTCATCCGATTCTGCGCCCAGGCGCCCCAGCGGTGGGACGGCACCTTCTCGTCGTAAAACTCGGGCAATCCCGACCCGCCGCGGATGGACGAAGCGTTCGCTTCGGAGAGGTTGCGTTCGCCACGGATGTTGTAGGTGGCGCCCGTGCGAAGACGGTGCGCCTCGAAGCCCGCTTCGATCAGGTTCGTGGGCGAGAGGGCGAAGTTCCAGTCGTTTCGCACGGAGAAATCGCGAGTGGCGGTGGTCTGGTCGAAGTCGACGTTGATCTGCGTCTCGTTGGTGCGCCCGTTCGATCGCCGCGAAGAGTCCTCGAACTGCGCGTCCACTTTGAGAGTCTGGGCGAACTCGTAGTACGCGGCCGCGAGTGTGGTCGAGAGCCTGGTTCCGAAGAACCGTCGGGCCTTGAGGCCGAACACGTCATTCTGAGCCGCGGTCACAAACGCGCCGTAGTCCGTCCCGTCGCCCTCAAACCGCGCGTCGCCTCCTTCGCGCGAACGCATGCCGAAAAGCGTGACCCTTGTCGTGGACGAGGCCTCCCAGGTGCCGCGGAACTGAACGTCCTGGAAGCCCGGAAGGTCTTCATCGATGATCCTCTCGGCGATGAGGTCGTAGTACGTTCGTCGGGCGCTCAGGATCCAGGAACCACGCTCGGGATTCTTCCAGGGCCCTTCCAGAAGCACGTTGCCGTCGGTGATCGAAAGCGTGCTCGATCCTTCCACTCCGCGGCTCTTCTGCCCGTCCCGATTCTCGACTACCAGAATCGAGGAAAGGCGGTCGCCGTACTTCGCGGAGAAGGCTCCGGCCGACAACTCGAACTTCTCCACGGTCTCGGGGTTGAAAGCACTCGTGAGGCCGAAGAGCCGGTAGGGGTTGTGGATCTCGATTCCGTCCATCACGGTGAGATTCTGATCGGGCGTGCCACCGCGCACGGCCAGCCTCGAACCGAACTCCTCGGTCGCGGCCACGCCGGGGAGGGTCTGGAGAGCCCGGAAGATGTTGTCGACCGCACCCGCCACCTGCAGGACCTGCCGCGGACCCACGGGGATCGAAGCCGGGGCCGGATCGTCTTTCCGCGCGTCGAATACTTCGACTACTTCCTCGCGCCGGAGTTTCGGATCGAGGAGCAGCACCACGGTCGAAAGGGATTCCACCTCGGAGACGTTGCGGATCACCGCTCCCTGTCCGGGCCGGGTCAGGGAGAGGCGATAGGGAGGCGCCCCCTTCCGGATCGTGAACTGACCGAGCGCGTCCGTGGTGACCACCTGATCGTCCAGCCGAACCTCGACGCCGCGGAGCGGGTCCCCCGAGACACTGTCGCGCACTTCGCCGCGGATGTGGGTCTCCGCCTCGGGGTTCTCCGCCCGCGAAGGGGCCGCGCCGCCTAGAAGCATCAGCCCCGACACCACGGCGAGCGACCAGTTCCAAGCCTGTTTCATGATCTAACGAAGTCTACTCAAATACTACTCAAAGCGCCTAACGAGTCGGCGCCCGCTTGGGGGTGGCCTGGACTGACTTGATGGCCTTGCTCCGCCGCCGATCGGCGGCCTTCTTCTCGATCCGCGCCTTTACGTCCCGGAGTTGCCCGACCGCTTCCGCCTCGCCCCGCAGCTTCGAGAAGTGGGAGTAACGCTCGGCGTTCAGGGCGCCGCTCTCCGCGGCCCCCCGGACCGCGCAAAGGGGCTCGGTCTGATGCGTGCAGTCTCGGAAACGGCACTTCTCAGCCAGGGCCTCGATGTCCGCGAAGGCTCCGGAAATGTCCCCGGCGCTCGACCACAACTGAAGTTCGCGCATGCCTGGCGTATCGATCGCGAGCGCGCCGCTCGCGAGCTGGAACATCTGACGCTCGGTCGTGGTGTGGCGGCCCTTCGAGTCGGCCTCGCGCACCTCGCGGGTGGCCTGGCGTTCTTCGCCGAGCAGCGCGTTGATGAGTGTCGATTTCCCCGCCCCCGACGAGCCGAGGAAGGCGATGGTGTGGCCTTTCCCGACATACGCGGACAATACTTCGAGGCCGATCCGCGGTTTGGCCGCGATCAGGTGCACCGGGGAGTCGCCCGCCATCACGGCGACTTCGCTCAAAGGCTTCGAGACATCCGCGCACTTGTCCGACTTGTTCAGCAAGACCACCGCGCGCGCCCCGCTTTCGCGGGCGAGGATCAGGTAGCGCTCCACCCGTCGCGGAGAGTAGTCCGAGTCGAGGCCGCAGACGATGAAGACGGTGTCGATGTTCGAGGCGACGATCTGTTCTTCGGTCAGATGCCCGGCCGCCTTGCGTTTGAAGGCGGTGAGGCGGGGCAGGACGAGCTGGATGACGCCGCGCCCGTGCCGGTGGCCCTCCTCGCGCACTTCCTTGAGGGCCACGAAGTCACCGACCGCGGGAAGATCGGACGCGTGCTGAGCGTTGTGCTTGAGCCGGCCCGCGGTGGTGGCGATCAACTCACCTTTCGCGGTTATGACGCGGAAGTAGCCGCGGTGGTCCCGGACCACCCGCGCGGGAAAGCAGCCCTCGGGCGCCCTGTCCTCGAAACGCCGATGCCAGTCCTCCGAATATCCCCAGGGTTCGAGTTCGCGCGGGTACTCGAAGGACGTCACGGATTCACGGTGAAACTTGTCTTGAAGTCGATGGCGGGATCGAGGGAGTGCCGGACCGAGCAGTACTTCTCGCGCGGGAGATCGATGGCCCGGGCGACCCGATCCGCGGGAACGTCGCCCGTGACCACATAGTGAAGGCGGATCCCGGTGATCTTGCGCGGCGCTTCGGCGGCGCGGAAGACCTCCATGTCGCAGGTCACCGCCTTCACGGGAAGCCGGCCCTTCTCGATCACGTCCACCACGTCGATCGCCATGCAACCGGCTAGCGCGAACGCGACCGCCTGAACGGGTGAAGGTCCGGCCTCACGTTTGCCGTCCATCACCATCGACGCGCCCCCGGATGTGCCCTGGAAACGTTGTCCTCCCTGCCATTCAAGATTCAAGGAGAAGTCGGCTTTGGTGGTTTCGGTCATGCTGGACCTCCGATGCTACCGATCGCCCCCATCAGGCCCAAAGCTCCCCTCCCGTCCGAGCTCCCTTGACCGGGCGTCGTGCGATAGGTAGTGTCCTTAACCAATGTCGCGAGCAGTTCCCGGGAAGGCGTCGGTGGAGGAGTCCATCGTGCTGGCGGTGCTCGACCTCAGCAATCAGCTGGGGAAGCTCGGTGAGGGACTGGCCGCGCGCGCGGGTCTCACCACCCAGCAGTGGCTGGTGCTCCTTCAGGTGGCCGGCGACCCGAACTTTCACACGCCCGAAGGGCGGCCGGCGCGGGCGACCGGCGGGGTCCTGGGCTCGGAGATCGCCGAGGCGCGCGGCGTGTCCCGGGCCAGCGTGAGTACCCTCGTGGCGCAGCTCCTCGCCAAGGGCCTCGTACGACAGCAGGCGGAAGAGGGGGACCGGCGCCGCAAGGGGCTGTCCATCACCGCGAAAGGGCGGGCCTCGCTCGCCCGTCTCGACGCGAGCCGCCGCCGCGCGAACCGGGTCCTGCTCGCCGAACTGGGCGGGAAAGAGCGAGCCGCGCTCCTTCAATCGCTGCATGCCTGTCTTCGCCGCGCCGCCGCTTCGGTGGCCGCAGCTCCGGAGCCCCGCGGCTCCGCGTCCGTTTCTGGAGGGTGACATGAATCTCACGATCTTGTTGTGGGGCATTCCGCAAGCCATGCGAGTGGCGGCGCAGGTGTACCCGGACTATGCCGCTCGATTGAAGGAGAAGAACCTCGTCGTGCAGTTCCGGTTGCGGGACAAGCCCGAGGGTCGCTGGATCAAGATCGACAACGGGAAGATCAGCACGGGACGCGGCATCCACGAGGCTCCCGACCTCGTCCTCGAGTTCAAGAACCGGGTGCTCGCGGAGAGCTTCCTCACCCCGCCGTTCAACTTGCTGGAGCGTGTCGACGCCGCGAAGAACTTCAAGGTTCGGCTGCAGGGTTCCGACGAACTCGCGGTCTGGTTCCTGGGCGTCATGGGCCGGCTCGAATCGGTCATGTGGAAAGCCGGGACCGACATGGGCAACGGCGTCACCCGCTACACCTCAGGCACCAACGGCGGCCCCATTTTCGTCTACGTCAAGGACGGAAAGATCCCCCGCACCACCCCCATCGAATTCACCGATGAGGACGCGCCGTCCTGGGCCATCACCCGCCC